>JAQXIY010000023.1 GCA_029008035.1 Lachnospiraceae bacterium | reverse complement strand
GATTTGGTGATACAAAAGAAAATGGGCAAGCGGTTGAAGGACATCATCTTGGAGCGGGGAATCGACGGATTTAACGCTGTAGAAAATCAGATTAACAGTGAAATATCTGTGTCAAATACTGTGATAGCCACGGGAGGAAGTGTGGTGTACGGACAGGATGCCATGGAACATTTCCAAGAGATTGGAACCATCGTCTATCTGCGCATCGGTTATGAGCGCTTGGACAAGCGTCTGGGGGATTTGGACGAGCGTGGCGTGGTGCATCGCAAGGGACAAACCTTGCAGCAGCTCTATGAGGAGAGAACTGCTTTGTACGAGAAGTATGCTGATGTCACAGTGGACTTGGATAATAAGAATGTGGCTGAAACAGTTGATGCCATTTTGACGGAATTAGAACAATACAATACAAAAAGAGGAGAGAAATGATGAAACAAAACGAAGCAATCAAAGATGCTACAGTCCTTGGCTGGCCGAAGATGCTGTTGCTGGGACTGCAACACATGTTTGCCATGTTTGGAGCGACTATTTTGGTTCCCATTCTGGTAAACAACTATTTTGAGGGAGAGGGACTGTCCGTACAGGTAACCCTGTTCTGTGCAGGTGTGGGCACCCTGTTATTCCACTTGATTTCCAAGAGAAAGGTTCCTGCATTTTTAGGTTCTTCCTTTGCATTCCTGGGGGGCTTTGCCATGATTGCACAGCTTGATACAGGAATCTATAAGGATATGACCATGGGTGAGAAGTTGCCATACGCTTGCGGCGGTATCGTTGTGGCAGGTCTTTTGTATCTGGTGTTGGCCCTGGTAATTAAGCTGGTGGGTGTGAAGAAGGTTATGCGTCTGTTGCCACCTGTGGTAACAGGACCAATCATCATCTGTATCGGTTTGTCGCTGGCAGGTTCTGCAGTGAACAACGCTAAGACAAACTGGTTGATTGCCATTGTGGCTTTTGCAGTGATTGTGATTTTCAACATTTGGGGTAAGGGAATGTTCAAAATTATTCCTATCCTCATGGGTGTTGTGATTTCTTATGTGTTGGCTCTTGTACTAAATGGTGCAGGTATGACCAATGTGGACGGTTCTGCAATTTTTGATTTTTCATCTATCGCAAGCGCAGGTTGGCTGCAGTTGCCACCGTTCTTCTGGTGCAAGTTTGACCTTACAGCCATCCTTGTAATGGCACCTATTGCCATTGCAACTATGATGGAGCATATCGGTGATATGACAGCTATTTCCGCAACCGTAGGTGAGAATTTTATTGAGAATCCGGGACTTCACAGAACCTTGATCGGTGATGGTCTTGCAACATCACTTTCCGGTGCCATCGGTGGACCTGCAAACACCACATACGGGGAGAATACAGGTGTGCTGGAGTTGTCTAAGGTACATGATCCCAGAGTGATTCGTCTGGCTGCAATTTATGCTATCGTACTCAGCTTTTCACCTAAGTTTGCAGCAGTGATTGGCTCTTTGCCGACGGCTATCATCGGCGGTGTAAGCTTTATCCTTTACGGTATGATTTCAGCCGTTGGTGTTAGAAATGTCGTGGAGAATAAAGTTGATTTTACCAAGTCTCGCAACCTGATTATTGCGGCAGTTATTCTGGTGAGTGGTCTGGGCTTCACGGATGGAATTACCTTTACCATTGGCGGTACAGACATCACATTGACAGCCCTTGCTATCGCAGCTATCCTTGGAATTTTGTTAAATGCAATTTTGCCGGGTAAGGATTACGAATTTGATACAAATCCTGTAAAAGAGAAATAAGATATTTTGTGAGATGTGAAAGAACTTCCACTGAGGTGGAAGTTCTTTTTTTAGGAGAAAATATATGTAACAGGTGCAACCTGTATATTAGGCGTATAAGTCTACATGATTGGATATGCGTCTGGCGTAGCTTCCCATCTTTTTCATAAATTCGGAATCCTTGCCCAGAAGGGATTTGAAGCGGGGACCACTAATGTTTTTGGTAGCACTACTGCTCATTTTCAGATAACCGGAGGAATCCGCTTTGATTCCCACGTTTTCCAGTTCATCGGCATATTCTTTGGTGAGATTCTTTAGGCCTTGGTAGGCGGATGTCACCGAGGTGTTGGTGGAGGATTTGCAGGACTCCATCGTGTAATTGTAGGTGTCGATCCAGGCGCGAACTTGTTCCTCCAGGTCGGATTCCTTGGCATTGTCAAAGTCATAGGCATCTAATTGCCTCACGGCACGGCGCAGGGCCAGAGAATCAGCGTAGTTCAACTTATTGGTGGAAGCATCGCTACGATTACTCTTTACCGCCAAGGTTCGATTGCTGTTGTAAAAATTCCGAAGTGCCAATGTGTTGGCAACGCTAAATGATGCCATATGAAATCCCTTTCTTAGTAAATCCTTTTCATATATATCGGCGGATTTTGGCGAAAATCAACCTTTTTCACCTTGTTATTTATGTCATGCTCTAATATAATAAATGGGATGATATGTCATATGTATGATGTCAGTATCTGGAAAATAATAAACGGAGGAAGAAAATGGAACGAGAAAAGGTCATTGTCATTGACTTTGGTGGCCAGTACAACCAGCTTGTTGCCCGAAGAGTCAGAGAGTGTAATGTCTATTGTGAGATTTATTCTTATAAAACAGAATTGGATAAGATTAAGGAGATGAATCCCAAGGGAATCATCCTGACAGGCGGACCAAATAGTTGTTATGAGCCGGATTCCCCAACCTATTCCAAGGAATTGTTTGAGTTGGGCATTCCCGTATTGGGAATTTGCTATGGTGCACAGCTTATGATGCACGTATTAGGTGGTAAGGTTATTACACCAGAAGTTGGCGAGTATGGTAAGACCGAGATTACCTATACCAAGAACGCTGTTTTGTTTCAGGGACTTCCTGAGAAATCTGTTTGCTGGATGAGTCATTTCGACCGCATAGAGGAAGCAGCACCGGGATTTGAGGTGACAGCTTACACTGCAGATTGTCCTATCGCTGCAACACAGAATGTAGATAAGAAGTTATATGCCCATTCAATTCCACCCAGAGGTACTCCATACAGTAAATGGTACAGAGATGATTAAGAACTTTGTACAGGGTGTGTGTGGATGCGCCGGTGACTGGAAGATGGATACATTTGTGGAAAATTCCATTAAGGAAATCCGCCAGAAGGTGGGAGATGGCAAGGTACTCCTTGCTCTTTCCGGTGGTGTAGATTCTTCCGTGCTTGCTGCACTTTTAGCAAAAGCTATTGGGAAGCAGCTCACTTGTGTCTTTGTGGATCACGGGTTGCTTCGTAAAAACGAGGGAGATGAAGTAGAGGGGGTATTCGGAAAGGATGGCTCTTTCGACATCAACTTTGTAAGAGTAAATGCCCAGGAGCGTTACTACGCTAAGCTTGCCGGCGTAACAGAACCGGAGCAAAAAAGAAAGATTATCGGTGAGGAATTCATCCGGGTTTTCGAAGAGGAAGCAAAGAAGATTGGCAAGGTAGATTTCTTAGCACAGGGAACCATTTATCCTGATGTGGTAGAGTCCGGGCTGGGGGGAGAATCCGCTGTCATCAAGTCTCACCACAACGTGGGAGGACTCCCTGACTACGTTGATTTCAAGGAAATCATTGAGCCGCTTCGTA
>JAQXIY010000022.1 GCA_029008035.1 Lachnospiraceae bacterium | reverse complement strand
TTTTCTATGAGTGCATTGTCTGATAAGAGGATAGATTTGGCCCTGTTTATCTCTCCCATTGTAAATATGGAGAGGTTGATTATGGATATGATGATGTGGGCAAAAGTGACGGAAGACGAATTGCAAAGGAAGAAAGAGATTTCCACGGAATTTGGTGAGACGCTGTCATGGGAGTATTTGAGTTATGTGAGGAAACAGCCTATCACTTGGAAAATACCAACCCACATTCTATATGGTGAGAAGGACAATTTAACTTCCATGGAAACCGTGTCTGAATTTGCAAAATCCGTTGGGGCGACGATTACGGTAATGGAAGGCGGTGAGCATTGGTTCCACACAGTAGAGCAGATGGAGTTTCTTGATGCCTGGATAAAAAAAGTAATTGAAGAGTAAGCTGCCGGAGCCATCAGGAGAGGGATGACAACAGGAATTAGGAGGTCAACATATGACATTTGAAACAGAAAGATTAATTCTTCGTCCATGGGAAGATAGTGACGCAGAGAGTTTATATAAGTACGCTAAGGATCCGGAGGTGGGCCCCATTGCGGGATGGCCGATACATACAAGTGTGGAGAATAGCCTGGAGATTATTCACACGGTTCTTTCCGCAAATGAGACATACGCAGTGTGCTTAAAAGAGGATAATGTAGCCATCGGGAGTGTAGGGTTGATTCCACCGGCCCAGTCCCATACAGAGGTGGCAGATGACGAAATGGAAGTCGGCTATTGGATTGGTGTGCCATTCTGGGGACAAGGGCTTATCCCTGAAGCAGTGAGAAGGATTATTCAACATGCATTTGATGATTTGCATTGCAGTGCTGTGTGGTGTGGTTATTATGACGGCAATGTGAAATCAAAACGTTGTCAGGAAAAATGTGGATTCCGCTATCATCACACAGAGGAAAACAAGCCATGTGAATTGATGGGAGATATCAGAACGGAGCATTATTCTAGGCTGACCAGAGAAGAATGGAGCCATTAGGGACTGTCCCTAATGGCTCCATCATCTTGAAAAGATAATACAATTATGTTATATTGGTTCTGGTATAAGTTCACGATATGGGTGGACGTTTCTACCAGCCACCCAAATGGTTGACTACCGCGATTTCTTCGGAGTCACCATTTTTTTTGTGGAGGTAATGATTATGTATGATGTTTTAATTGTTGGCGCAGGACCGGGTGGAATTTTTACGGCCTATGAATTGGTTGAAAAGAATCCGAATTTGAAAATTGCCGTATTTGAAATGGGGCATGAATTAAAAAATCGCCATTGCCCTATCGATGGAGATAAGGTAAAATCCTGCATTCATTGTAAAAGCTGTTCCATTATGAGCGGTTTTGGGGGAGCCGGAGCCTTTTCAGATGGTAAATACAATATTACCAATGACTTTGGTGGCACCTTGCACGAGTATATTGGAAAAAAGGCAGCCATAGAGCTGATGGAGTATGTAGACCAAATCAACCTGAAATATGGCGGAGAGGGTACAAAGTTATATTCTACATCAGGGACAAGCATTAAAAAGATGTGTATGCAAAATGGATTGCACCTTTTGGATGCTTCTGTGAGACATCTGGGTACAGATATTAATTATATTGTACTTGAGCACTTATATGAACATTTAAGGGATAAGATGGATTTTTATTTCGATTGTGCTGTGGATACAGTGGAGCGCATAGACGGCGGATATAGATTGCATACAGACAATGGCACTTATGTGGGTGCAAATTGCGTTATTTCCGCAGGACGAAGCGGTAGCAAATGGATGGAAAAGGTCTGTGGCGAACTTGAGATAGAAACTATGTCCAACCGCGTTGATATTGGTGTGCGTGTGGAATTACCGGCAGAAATTTTCTCCCAATTAACAGATGAATTATATGAGAGCAAAATAGTATATCGCACAGAAAAATATGAGGATCTTGTGCGTACCTTTTGCATGAATCCCAGAGGTGTGGTTGTAAATGAGAATACCAATGGTATTGTCACTGTAAACGGTCACAGCTACGAGGACAAAGCCCGCCAGACGGGAAACACCAATTTTGCATTGTTGGTGGCAAAGCATTTTTCCGAACCCTTCAAGGACTCCAATGGATATGGGGAGAGTATTGCACGACTTAGCAATATGCTTGGTGGTGGTGTGATGGTACAGCGTTTTGGTGATTTGGTTCGAGGCCAGCGAAGCACAGAGAAAAGAATCGCTGAATCCTTTACGGTACCTACTTTAAACGCAGCGGCAGGAGATCTGAGTTTGGTACTTCCCAAACGAATTTTGGACGGCATAATCGAAATGATTTATGCTTTAGATAAAATTGCCCCGGGTACAGCCAACGATGATACGTTGCTCTATGGCGTAGAAGTGAAATTCTACAATATGGAGGTTGCAGTAGACCAAAATCTGATGACCCAGCATGAAGGGCTGTATGTGATTGGCGATGGAAGTGGTATTACTCACTCCTTGTCCCACGCATCGGCCAGTGGTGTTTATGTGGCAAGACAAATTGCGAAGAACCATTAGGAACCATATCACTCTACTTTTCGTAGGTACAATTGGCGACTGATTCGGGTTACCATAGATTCCGGAGGTGATATCGTATGAATCAATATGTAACAGGCGCCATAATCAAAAAACTTCGGGAGAAGAATCATCTAACCCAGGCAGAGTTGGCAAACAAACTCAACGTATCCGATAAAACTATTTCAAAATGGGAAACAGGAAAAGGATATCCCGATATTTCATTGCTGGAACCTATAGCAGTGGCGTTTGGTATATCGGTCACAGAACTTATTTCCGGAGAAGAGATTGCCAATCAGAATGTGTCTTCCAATATGATGCGTTCGAACTTTTATGTGTGTCCGGTTTGCGGAAATGTTATTCACAGCATGGGGGAAGCGGTGATTACTTGTCATGGGGTGCAGCTTTACCCGACCATCGCAGATGATTTGGATTCGAGCCACGAGCTGAAGGTTGAGAAAGTGGAAGACGAATATTATGTTAGATTGGAACATGAAATGACCAAGCAACATTATATATCTTTTATTGCCGCTGTTTCATCAGACAGAATACAAATGGTCAAGCTGTATCCGGAGCAAAATCCGGAGGCCAGATTTCAGATAAACGGGGTTAGAAAAATCTATTTTTACTGCAATAGAGACGGATTGTTTGCGACCCAGGTGTGATAGGATGCCATTTGGGTCTGTCTCAAACAATGTTACGAATCGTGTCGTCCATGTGACGATGCGATTCTTTTTGTTTTTCCTGGCTTTTGTTACGCTGGAATCAGCCGAAAGGCAAAACCAAGGATAGGACATGGAAAAATGAAAAAAAGAGGAAAGAAACTATTGTTACTGGGAGTTGTATGGGAGGCTATCTTTGCTGTGTGGACAGTACTGATACAAATGGTAGATGTGCAACCTGCGGGGCAAAAGGGAACTGATATCGGATTTGCTACATTTAACGTATGGTTTCATAAACTGACAGGTGTTCATATGGGGATTTACACCATTACGGATTGGCTTGGTCTGGTGCCATTATTTGTTTGTGTGTTTTTTGCCGGAATCGGATTTGTTCAATTAATAAAGAGAAGAAGTCTTTTTCAGGTGGATTATGATATAATTCTGCTAGGCGTATATTATGCAGTGGTAATTTTGGGGTACATCATATTTGAAATGATTCCCATCAATTACAGACCAATCCTGATTGAGGGGAGGCTGGAAGCGTCTTATCCCTCGTCAACAACACTTCTTGTGTTGGGGGTGATGCCAACACTGATGGAACAGATGAATCGCAGATTGAGAAATTCTATGGTAAAAAGAACGATAAATATTTTCACAATAGCTTTTTCCGTGTATATGGTCGTTGGGAGACTGGTATGTGGAGTGCATTGGTTTACGGATATTGTTGGTGCTGTTTTGCTGAGTGGTGGGCTGTTTTGCACCTATAAGGCAGCAGTTTTCTTATGTTATAAAAAGAAGAATTAATGGGGAGGTTCTGACATGGAATTTCACGAAAAACTTCAGGAATTAAGAAAGAGCAGAGGACTGACACAAGAGGAGTTGGCAGAGGCGTTATATGTTTCCAGAACTGCCATTTCCAAATGGGAGTCGGGAAGAGGATATCCAAGCATTGATTCCTTAAAGGAGATATCCAACTTTTTTTCCGTCACAATTGATGAACTGTTATCCGGTGAAAAGCTTATTTCTATTGCGGAAAAAGAAAACAAATCTAATATGCAACGGATGTGTGATTTTATATTGGGAATGGTGGATGTTTTCACCGTGCTGCTTATTGTGCTCCCCTTGTACCCCAATCCCATTGATGGGTATATTTATTCGGTAAATTTGCCTTCTTATACAGACACAACCTCATTTAATCGGATGATATATTGGATGATGTATATTGCTCTAATAACAACAGGGATTGTGAAAATTCTTTTGACGCAACAGAAAGTTGAAAAAGGACAAAAAGTTGTTACCGCGTGTTCTATGGGACTTAGCATTTTCACAGAACTATTCTTGGCAATGACGAGAGAGGCGTACGCCGTCACTATGGTATTTTTATTGTTGATTATCAAAGGGGCGCTGCTGTTAAAGCGCACGCAAATAACGGAAGCCGTTTGGGACAGACATGGGAGCCATTAGTCACTGTCCCTAATGGCCCGGTATAGAAAAGAAAGGAAACAGATATGAATAACTTTATTTATGAGACACCTACAAAAGTGTATTTTGGTAAGGACGAGGAATTAAAAGTTGGTAGGATTGTGGCGGAATTCGCCCCGAAAAAAGTTTTGATTCATTATGGCGGACAGTCTGCCCAAAAGAGTGGACTTCTGGACCGAGTGAAGAAGTCACTTGAGGATGAGAAGATTTCTTATGTGGAATTGGGCGGTGTCGTGGCCAATCCGGAGCTGTCCCTGGTGAGAGAGGGTATTGCACTTTGTCTTTCTGAAGGTGTTGATTTTGTTTTGGCAGTTGGCGGGGGTTCTGTATTGGATTCTGCCAAGGATATTGCAAACGGTGCTGCCAATCCGGACATTGACGTATGGGACTTCTCTTTGGGGAAATGTGCTCCGGAGAAAACGCTAAAGAAAGGTGCTATTTTAACTCTATCGGCAGCAGGTTCGGAAATGTCAAATTCTTGTGTGATAACCAATGCAGAAACCGGGGAGAAAAGAGGATATGGTTGTAGTTGCAATCGTATGGATTTTGCCATCGAAAATCCGGAATTGACTTATACTGTAAGCTCATATCAAACTGCTTGTGGTGCGGTGGACATCGCAATGCATACAATCGAGCGCTATTTCTGTGAGGGAGAGGATACGTACCTCACAGATGCAATTGCAGAGGCGGTTATTAAAAGTGTGATGAAGGCTGGGAAAGATTGCCTGAAGAATCCTAATGATTATGAGGCCAGATCCAATATGATGTGGGCATCTTCACTGGCGCATAATGGACTAACGCAGTGTGGGAGAAATGTTTTGCTTACGGTACACCAGCTTGAACATGAAGTCTCTGGTATGTATCCTGAGGTGGCGCATGGCGCGGGATTGGCAGCGTTATGGTGCAGCTGGGCCAGATATGTATATAGGTCGAATATTTCCCGCTGGCTTCAGTATGCCACAAATGTATGGAACCTCGATATAGATTTTGAACACCCGGAAAAGACTATTGAAAAGGCAATTGATATGCAGGAACAGTATTATGAATCTATCGGTATGCCCACCAATCTGAAAAGTCTGGGCGTCAAGGAAGAAGATTTGGAAGCCCTGACCTTAAAGTGTACGAAAAACAGAACGAGAAATCTTCCGGGATATAAGACATTAGAGTACGAAGACATTTTACATATTTATAAAATGGCTTTTGACTGTTAATACGGAATCGTGGGTATTTTTGCATCTAAAGTGGAAAGTTGAAGAAATAAGGAGAAATAAAAATGAGCAAATCCATATTCGAAATGATAAATGACGAGTACAAATGGCTGGATGAATTTATGAAGAGTTTTCCGGGGGCAACCAGAGATTTCAAAGAAGAGTGGCAATGGATGAGATATCAGGTTGGAGATAAAATGTTTGCGACCATTTGCAAAGATGCTACAGAGACTAGAGATATCGTTACCATCAAATTAGATGTGATGGAAGGGGATATTCTCCGTCAGCAATATGAGGATATTATTCCGGGACATTATATGAACAAGCAACATTGGAACTCTATTTATTTAGATGGGAAAATATCGGAGAATATGATGAAGGATCTGATTGAGAAGTCGTATTATCTGGTGTTGGGCGGTTTGTCCAAAAAGAAACAGAAAGAGATTTTGGGAGAAGAGCCATTAGGGACGGATACTAATGGCACCCAGGAGTGTCCCTAATGGACCGAAAAACAGTAATGCAACCTTAGGTTGACAAAGTTCCAGCTATAGCTGGTGGCAATGTCATTAACATTTGGACTACGATTGACTCATCAAAATCAAAGGAGGGTGCAATGATGAACGTTGCCGATAGAATTCAAAACTTAAGAAAGACAAAGGGGATTTCCCAGGAGCAGTTGGCGGATGCCATTGGAGTATCCAGACAGGCAGTTTCCAAATGGGAGAGCGAGCAATGTACCCCCGATTTGGATAAGGTTATTTTGATGAGTGAATATTTTGATGTGACAACGGATTACATTCTGAAGGGAATTGAACCGGTGGCAGGGGATGGACATGTAACTGTTGGAGATGTACTGGATAAAAAGATTTTAACAGAGGCTAACGGAAAACGGGCAAAGCACATCCTTCGATATGTTTTGTATGGGGCGGCAGCAGTGCTGGCCATTGATATTATTTCCTTTATTCTGTATGTAATCTTTCACGGATTCCCAATGTAGGAGGTGATTTGATGAAAACGAGCAAAGTATTGTTGGGGGCATTGCTGGCAATTCTGTCTCTTGTGGCCTCTCAAATCGGAGCGGAGCTTGTGGCTAGTCTGTTTCATATGCCGGGGCTGCCGTTGGGATTTTGTAATATCATAGCCGGAGCGTCGTACTTGTTGCTGGCATATCTGCTGTTGAGAGTTTTATCGGGTAAGTATCTACATATGGATATGGCTCCTCGGTTCTCTATCAAGGTGAAATGGTTTGTGGTGGCAGTTCTTCTGCCGGCTGCAGTGAAAGGTGTTTTTCTACTGTTACCAGGTGAGTTTGTCTCATCTGAAATGACGAAAAGTGAGATGTTCACCACGCTAAGTGCCGGGATTATGTTTACGGGAATTGCCGCAGGATTTGTGGAGGAAATGGTGTTCCGTGGTGTGATTATGGGACTTTTGAAAGAGCGCTGGAATACCGCAGTGGCCATCTTTGTTCCTTCTGTTTTGTTTGCCGCTGTACATCTCATTGGCATGGATTTCACTCTTACCAGTTGCCTGCTGGTTCTCGTGGCGGGAACCATGGTTGGTATAATGTTTTCTCTGATTGCGCTGGAAGGGAATTCTGTGTGGAATAGCGGGATTGTACATGCCCTGTGGAATATCGTTATCATCGGCGGAGGACTTGCCATTGGTGGGGAAATGGATGAGTATTCTGTGATGACTTATGTATTACAGTCAAAGTCCTTGGTGCTCACAGGAGGGGAGTTTGGCATTGAGTCTTCAGGGATTGCCCTGGTAGGATATCTTGTAGTGACGACGTTTACCTTATGCCTAATCAAGCGTGCCAAAGGGGACAGATCTGAGAGCCATTAGTGACTGTCCCTAATGGCTCTGTGGCAACATATGTATAGATTGTGGCAACTTGCGTTCCGGTCTATTGAAGAGGTTATCTTTCTTTGATATTTTGGGTTTACCAAATCTGAAAGGAGAAAGATAATGATTCAATGCCGGGACGTTTTTAAATGTTTTGAAAAGAAAAATGTGCTAAATGGAATAGACTTAGATATTCCCCAAGGACAGATTTTTGGACTATTAGGACCATCCGGTGCGGGAAAAACTACTTTGATAAAAATAATTACCGGACAGTTAAAAGCAGATAAAGGAGAAGTCTTTATTCTGGGAAAATCTGCCACACAGTTGACGGGGAAAGATACCGGAAGAATTGGAATTATGATGGATTCCTTCGGGATGTATGAGCGCCTTTCCTGTGCTGAAAATCTGAGTATGTATGCAGATATTTATCGGATTCCTCGGACAAGGGTGAAGGAAACACTGGCTAGTGTGGGGCTGGGAGATGCAGCCGGGAGGGCGGCATCGAATCTGTCCAAAGGAATGGGAGCCAGACTGCAACTGGCCAGAGTATTCTTACATTCACCGGAAATTATGTTTCTGGATGAGCCCACCAGTGGATTAGATCCCCAGTCAATGAGAGCCATTCATAGGTTGATTCTTGATAGGAGACGAGAGGGATGTACCATTTTTCTCACCACACATAATATGGAGGAGGCGACCGCCCTTTGCGACAAAGTGGCACTGCTCAATGAAGGGAAAATTGTAGAATATGGAGAACCACAGGAGATTTGCAGAAGATATAACCATCAGAAGCGGATTCTTTTACATTTAACAAATGGCACTGACTTGGAATTACCTCATGATGTGGCGTCGGCAGAGACCATAGGGGACTTGCTGGGCAGGAATCAAATTGAGACTATGCATTCATCGGAACCTACGTTAGAGACGGTGTTTCTGGAACTTACGGGAAGAACATTACAGGAGGAAGGGTAAATGTATCATATGCTTGTGATTATAAAAAAACAGTTAAAAGACACCTTAAAGAATAAAACTATCCTAATTCAGTTTATCTTGTTTCCCCTGATGACAGTGGTAATGGAAAAAGCAATCACTATGGACGGAATGCCGGATATGTTTTTTCTGAAATTATTTTCTATTATGTATATGGGAATGGCACCTATCACATCTGTGGCAGCTATTATTGCTGAGGAAAAAGAGAAGAACACTCTGCGAGTTCTGATGATGGCAAATGTAAAACCATGGCAGTACCTTGCGGGAATTGGAATCTATGTGTGGATTATCTGCATAATAGGTGCATGTACCATGGGAGGATTCACCGGGCTTAGGGGTGCGTCGTTTATTTGCTATTTGACTATTATGGGTTGCGGATTTATGATTTCTATTATAGTGGGTGCATGCATCGGAATTTATGCCAAGAATCAGATGACGGCCACATCTATCGTGATGCCGGGGATGATGGTTCTGGCTTTTGCGCCAATGCTGGCCATTTTTAATGATAACATTGCCAAGGTGGCACAGATCCTATACACGGAACAGTTCAAGCGCATGTTGGAGCAGATGTCTTTTGACGCTTTGGAGAAAAGGTCCGTGTTGGTGGTGTTTATGAACATGGCAGTATTTTTGGCATTGTTTGCCATCACTTATCAAAGAAAAGGATTAGAGTAGATGAAAATTGAAATTGATATCGACGACAAGTATCAAGATACAGAAGTGGTGGTGAAAACCCCAAGACTCACCAAAGAGATAGAAAAAATGATTTCTCTTATGCGAATTGTGGATATGCAGATGGCAGTAAAAAGACAAGGAGAGACATATCTTCTGGATGCCGGAGAAATCCTGTATATCGAGGCGGTGGAGAGAAATACTTTTATCTACACCCAGGATGCCACCTATGAGTCAGATTTGAAACTCTATGAATTAGAGCAGCAGTTGGAGGAACGGGATTTTATCCGGGTGAGTAAGCAGAGTATTATCAATCTGAGAAAAGTCAAGAGTCTGAAGGCGGATATAAATAGAAAAATCAGAGTAACGCTGCAAAACCAAGAACAGATTATTGTCTCCAGAATGTATGCAGACGAACTTAGAAAGAGATTAGGTGTGAAATAATGGAAGAAAACAAAACAATTTTTGATTATATTGCCCAGGCATTTACAACTTTTGGAATTATTGTTTTAATATTCATATTTATGGGGTGTGCTGTAGGGGGAGAAGTGGAAATGCAGTCTTCTCTCTTTGTATATGGTAAGGATGGATTTGCCACTTCAACACTATTACAGCTTTTTGCACTGTCCATCATCATCACTGTTGGACGGGTGATATTTATTACAGACACCCTGATAAAGAATATGCCTCTATTGTGGAGATGCGTTTGCTTTTTTTCTGTGGTTATTGTTGCAATTATATTATTCTGTGTCAAATTTCAGTGGTTTCCAATCACAGATGGAAAAGCATGGGCTGGATTTATTATTTCTTTTGCAATTTGCTCCGGACTGGGCACGGTAATTGGCATAACCAAGGAGCGTCTTGAGAATAAAAAAATGGCCCGGAAGCTTGATGATTTCCAGAAGCGGAGCCATTAGGGACAGTCCCTAATGGCTCATCTTACAACTGTCCACCATAGCAGATTTAGCTATTGCAGTTAGGGCTGCCAAATCCATTGTGGGATTGTCCTGTTTTAGCCAATAACTGTAAAGACCCATAATGCCGTTGGCAATATACTGAGCATAATACTCCTTTCTGGTCTCGTCCAGAGAGGAGTTCTTGTTTGCCTGCAACAGACAATATTTCAGCGAATATATGGCATCATCCAGAAAGCGAGAACAACTGGGCTCTGTGAAAATGGCTCGATAAAAGTTTATTTTGCTACCCACAACATCGGAGATGCAGTCAATAAAGGTGTCAATCTGATATTCACCATGATCCTCCATTTTTTTCACAATCATATTCCGGGCAATTTCCTGCATTTCGCTGGCTACATCATCGATGCATTCATAGTGAAGATAGAAAGTCCGTCGGTCAATATCCGCCTCTCGGGCCAACTCGGAAATTGTGATGGATGTGTATGGCTTTTGCTGAATTAGTGTAACGAAAGCATTGTGAATGCTCTTCTTTGTCTTGTCTACTCGTCGGTCGGTTTTCTTTACTTTGTCTCTTTCCATTTTTTGCCTTTCGTTATGCCGCAGTTTCTGCGTATTTGTGCATTTTTGCACAGAGGACAGGAAACTGTCGATTGCTTTTTGCTGTTATTAAAGCTATTCTTATCATAAGAGAAATGCACAAAGTGTGCAATATTTTTTAGGAACGGAGGTTATGAAAATGGGTATTTTGTATAATGTACCGGATTTTAAAACTTGGGGCTTTATGGCGTTTGTGTTGCTTGCGCTGATTGCCTTCAATGAGTTGGGGAGAACAAAAAAGTGGGGCGGCATTTTACTGTTTGTCATTGTTCCGGCCTTTTTGACCATTGCGGTGTGGCCTACCACGGCGGCTCCAGGCAACGAATATGGAACAGGAAACTGGTTTAACTGGGTAAAAACTTATTCTGCCCTGGCCGGTTGCATTGGCTTTATGTTGATTCGCTACATACCGAAGGTGGAGCATAGCAAATTTGCCAAATATTTTCCACCGTTGATTCTTGCAGCAAATATTTGTGAGGCGGTTTTGAGAGATTTTCAGGTTTTCTCCTGGGGATTGACAGAAGGTGGTTACGTGGATAATCTTTGGACCATTTCAGGCCCATGGAATATCATGAATGGCATTGCCGGAATTTTCAATATTTTACTGATCTGTGGTTGGTCAGGTATCTTCGTATCGAAGGACAGCTCTAGAGACATGATGTGGCCGGATATGGATTGGATTTATATCCTAACCTATGATTTGTGGAATTTTGCTTACACCTACAATTGTATTTCGGATCATTCCGTATACTGCGGAATGTTGTTGCTTCTCTCTTGTACCATCCCGGCTTTCTTCATCAAGAGGGGATGCTGGTTGCAGCACAGAGCACAGACATTGGCTCTTTGGATTATGTTTATTATGACAGTTCCAACCTTTGCAGACCGTGTAGCTCCGGTGCCTACCACTCACAACCCAACAGCATTCTTCATTGTGAGCTTGCTGGCTTTGGTAAGCAATGTAGGTTTGTTTATCTATCAGGTATATGTGATTCGCAAGAACAAGAAGAATCCGCTCAAGGACGAACTTTATGTGGACACAACCAATTACAAGAAAATAATGGAACAGAATGCATAGAGAGCAAAGTGTTTTACAGAGCCACCCGAAGGGGTGTCTCTTTTTTTGTGCCATTAGGGACGGATACTAATGGCACCCAGATATGTCCCTAATGGCATAGTGGAAAAAAATATGATATAATTTCGAAAAAACTCTTGACCTTCCACCTTGTGGAAACTGTATAAGTAAGGTACATCGAGCAGGTCAGAGATGAGAAAGGGAAAAGGAAAACCATGAAAATCAAGCAAGTGGAGGAGCTGGTGGGTATCACAAGCAAGAACATTCGTTTTTACGAAGATCAGGGACTGCTTAGCCCGGAGCGGGCAGACAACGGATATCGGGAATACCACCAGTCAGATGTGGAAGTGCTGAAACAAATTAAACTGTTGCGAAAACTGGGCATTTCCGTGGAAGAAATTCATAGGGTTCTGGAACATCATATTTCCCTGCACGACTGTCTGGAGAAGCGTATGGAAGGATTGCAAAAGGAGCGGGACAATACCGAAAAACTTTATGCATATGCCGGGGCGATGGTTGCCCGGGAAATCACCATCGACGCTTTGGACTGTGATCTCTGGCTAGACGAGATGGAAAACATGGAAAAGGAGGGAATAGATTTTGTGGATGTGAGCAAAGTCGATATTCACATGAAGAAAAAAGCAGGAGCGCTGGGAGGCGGCGCAGTAATGATTGCTCTGATGTGTTTGGCCATTGGCTTTGTCATCTGGGCCATGAGTATGGAACCTGAGATGCCACTTTTGGTGGGCATACTTTTGATTGGCATACCGGCAATCGTTGTTATCGCAATTATTGTATCTATTAGAAACAGAGTGAAAGAAATTGATGGAGGAGAAGAAGATGAAGCTGCTAAGTATTGATTATATCCCGGATACCAAGATAGAAGCCTTGGGTATGGTAAAAGGAACTATTGTACAGACCAAAAACATTGGCCGTGATTTTATGGCCGGAATGAAAACCCTGGTGGGTGGAGAGATTTCGGGATACACCGAGATGTTAAATGAGGCTCGCCAGATTGCTGTGAAGCGCATGGTGGACGAGGCCAAGGCCATGGGGGCAGATGCTGTGATTGGAGTGAAATATGGCTCTTCTCAGGTTATGCAGGGCGCCGCAGAGGTGATTGCATACGGAACAGCAGTTAAAATTATGCAGTAGGCCAATAGGGACAGACATTAAAGCCAATAGGGACATATCTGGGTGCCATTAGTATCCGTCCCTAATGGCTCAAGGAGGCAAGACAGTGAGATTTGTAATACAGCGGGTGCAGCACGCTTCTTGCGTGGTGGATGATAAAGTGACAGGAGAGATTGAAAAGGGATTTCTGGTGCTCGTCGGGGTGGCGGACACGGATACCGTAGAAATTGCAGATAAGATGGTAAAGAAGCTCATCGGCCTGCGGATTTTTGAGGACGAGGAGGGCAAGACTAATATGTCGTTGTCCCAGGTGCAGGGCTCTTTGCTCCTTATTTCTCAGTTTACCTTGTATGCAGACTGCAAAAAGGGAAACAGACCTTCTTTCATCAAGGCGGGGAAGCCGGATATGGCCAGCGAAATGTATGAGTATATCATTGCAAAATGTAAGGAGAGTGTAGAGAAGGTAGAACGAGGCATTTTTGGGGCGGATATGAAGATTTCCCTGCTCAATGACGGACCCTTTACCATTGTGCTGGATTCAGATGAAATCTGTTGATGGAAGCATCTTATCGTGAATATATGCATTTGGTCGGCGTGATATTGCTATCACGCTGTTTTGACTTTATGATACTCCTATAAGGATTTCAAAGGAGGATGTGACCATGAAAAATATTTTTGACTACGCATTATTAGGGGTAACCACAGCTATGGGTGTCGCAGTGGTGGTGATTTCCAAAGTTGGAGAATTGCAGATGGATACAGCGGTGACTATGCTTGGCATCGGCTTGGCCTGTGCAGGCGTATATCTGCTGTCAAAAAAGGATGAGAAATAGAAGGAAAAAGGAGAATTTATGGAAGTTACAAAAGAATTACCGGAAATGAAAGGCTTGGTAAAACAGGCACAGGTGAGTATCTATCTCATGGTGTTTGTTTTTGGCGGGATTTTCGGTTTTATATATGAAGAATTGTTTTACCGTATTGACCTGGGAATGTTCGTGAAACGGGGGACTACTTTTGGACCGTGGATTCCCATTTATGGTTTTGGCGCTATGCTTATTATTTGGGCAACTAACCGTTTCCGCAAGCAGCCATGGATGGTGTTTGCCATTTCTGTGTTGCTATCCGGCTTGCTGGAATTTGCTACAGGATATGTGTTGTATCATACCATGAGACTGCGTCTGTGGGATTACAATGTGGAGATTTGGAATTGGATGAATATCGGAGGCTATGTATGTCTTCGCTCTGTTATGTTTTTTGGTGTGTCTGCATTGTTTTTACAGTATGTGGTTTATCCAATGCTGGTAAAAGCTACCCAGCGGTATCAGCTTGATCGTGTGTTGCTGTTTTCAGGAATTATGTCAGCAATGTTTTTCTATGACATTTTAATTAGTATGTTTTATGGTTCGAAATGGTAAAGGCGGGGCCACAGTGATGACGATACAGACATTACTGTTACTTTTGTATATTGTTTTACTTGTCAGAAAGCGCAGCAATGGATAAACTGTAAGAGAGAATATGCTAGAGGAGAGAGTGAAGAGTATGAAAAGAATTGTTGTATACGAGAGTGGAACGGGATTTACAGAGAAGTATGCCAAGTGGATTGCGGAAGACCTTGGATGTGAGGCGAAGGAACGGAAGCATGTCAATGCTCAGTCATTGGCTGAATACGATCAAGTTATCTACGGTGGCTGGGTGATGGCGGGAATGATTTCCGGCTACAATAAAGTGAAGGCCATGAACCTGAAGAATCTTGTAGTCTTTGCCGTGGGTATGACCATCCCAAGTGATGAGGTGGTGGCAAAACTGGCGGAACAGAATCAGATTTCCCAGGGGTCGCTGTTTTATTTTGAGGGGGGCTTTAACCCGCAGAAATTAGGTTTTTTCAAGAAGAAAATCATTGGTATGATTCAGAAGTCTATCGAGAAGAAGGAGGAAAAGACCGAGGAAGACATCTATATGTTACAGACCTGTGCCGGGGCGGATCGAACCAGCCGGGAAGCCATTGCAGACTTGATTGCATATTGTGAATCATAGATATAAAGAAATTGAGCCATTGAAGGGACAGGGGAACGCCATTTGTTCCCATCTCCAATGGCTCTTAGTTTTTGTAGAAATACTTGCTTAATTGGGTTCATTATAATATGATATTCTAGAAAAAAAGTGAACAAAAAGATACGGAGGTTTGTTATGCGACATCTTATGAGCCCTCTGGATTTTTCCACAGAGGAATTGGAACAGTTGATGGATTTGGCCGACGACATGAAAGACCATCCCGAGAAGTATTGCGACAGTTGTCACGGCAAAAAGCTTGCCACCTGTTTTTATGAGCCCAGCACTCGTACCAGATTGAGTTTTGAGGCTGCCATGATGAATCTTGGCGGTTCTGTTCTGGGTTTTTCCAGTGCTGACAGCAGTTCTGCTGCCAAGGGCGAGAGTGTTTCTGACACGATTCGTGTAATATCTTCCTATGCAGATATCTGTGCCATGCGCCATCCCAAGGAAGGTGCACCACTGGTGGCATCCACCCATTCGTCCATTCCTGTCATCAATGCGGGAGATGGTGGTCATCAGCATCCCACGCAGACACTTACCGACTTATATACCATTCGCTCCCTGCAGGGCTCCATTGGCAATTTAACCATTGGTCTTTGCGGAGATTTGAAATTTGGGCGTACAGTGCATTCTCTGATTAATGCTCTGGTGAGATATTCCAATATCAAGTTTGTGCTGATCTCGCCGGAGGAACTTCGTGTGCCGGAATATATTCGGGAGGATGTTCTGGATAGGAACAACATCCCATACGTGGAGTTAGAGCGGTTGGAGGATGCCATGCCGGAACTGGATATCCTATATATGACCAGAGTCCAGAGAGAGCGATTCTTCAACGAAGAAGACTACCTGCGCATGAAAGACTTCTATATTTTGAATAGCGAAAAGATGGAACTGGCCAAGGATAATATGATGGTGCTTCACCCACTGCCTCGTATCAACGAGATTTCCGTGGAGGTGGATGACGACCCGAGAGCTGCTTATTTCAAGCAGGCCCAGTACGGTGTCTACATCCGCATGGCGCTTATCTATACTTTGCTGGAGGTGGGAACATGTTAAATATCAGTGGAATTCAAGAAGGATTTGTATTAGATCACATCAAGGCAGGTATGAGCATGAAGATTTTCCACGATTTACATCTGGATGAATTTGATTGTACCGTGGCCATTATTATGAATGTGAAAAGTAATAAGATGGGACGGAAGGACATTTTGAAAGTGGAGTGTTCCATTGACGATATGGACTTGGATATTCTGGGATATATCGACCACAATATCACCGTGAACGTGATACAGGGCAATAAGATTGTGGAGAAGAGGGCATTGACTCTTCCAAGAGAGATTCATAATGTGATTAAGTGTAAGAACCCTCGCTGCATCACCTCCATTGAGCAGGAGCTGGAGCAGGTTTTTGTCCTTACGGATGAAGAAAATGAAGTATATCGCTGCAAATACTGCGAGGAGAAATATTCTGGTAAATAGTAAAAAGTGAGCCATTGGGGACAGACATAGGTGCCATTAGTATCCGTCCCTAATGGCTCAAAGATATGTGAGGGAAATTTTATGAAGAATGGAATGGAATTATTTGAAAAGTTAGAGTATGAGATTGTGCAGGGGGATCTGAACCGGGACATTACAGCCCTTGTGTATGACTCAAGGAAGGTGACAGAAGACAGTGTTTTTGTATGTATCAAAGGAGCAGTGTCTGACGGCCACACCTATGCTGCGGAAGTGGCGGCAAAGGGGGCGGCTGTTATTGTAGTCCAGGACGACGTGGATGTTCCGGAGTGTGTCACCGTGGTAAAAGTGGTGGATACCAGAGTGGCTTTGGCGCAACTTTCTGCGGCCTATTTTGATTACCCGGCAGATACCTTAAAGGTCATTGGTATCACAGGAACCAAGGGCAAGACCACAACTACCTATATGGTAAAGTCCATTCTGGAAAATGCAGGATATTCTGTGGGCCTGATTGGAACCATTGAGGCCATCATCGGCGATGAGGTGATTCCAGCAGCCAACACCACACCGGAATCGTATGTGGTGCAGGAGTACTTCCGCAAGATGCTGGATGCAGGTTGTGAGTTTGCAGTAATGGAGGTTTCCTCCCAAGGGCTGATGATGCATCGTGTGGATGGTTTTACCTTTGAGATTGGCATCTTTACAAACATTGAGCCTGACCATATCGGCCCAAATGAGCATGCTTCCTTTGAGGAATATATGGCTTGCAAAGCTATGTTGTTCCAAAAGTGTAAGCTTGGCATCGTAAATGGTGACGACGCCCATGTGGAAGATATTCTAAAGGGCCACACATGCCAGGTGGAGCGTTACGGATTCTCTGAGGATGCCGACATCCGTGCCACCAACGTAGAACTGGTAAATCGTCCCGGTTATCTGGGAGTGGCCTATGACGTGGACGGTCTGGTTCAGGGCCCTATCGAGATTGATGTGCCGGGAAGATTTAGCGTGTACAATTCCCTTACCGCCATTGCCATCTGCCATCATTTCAAGGTGACTTTGGCAGATATGCAAAAGGCATTAAAAGTTGCCAAGGTAAAGGGTCGTATCGAGATGATTCCGGTTTCACCGGATTTCACACTGATGATTGACTATGCCCACAATGCTATGAGCTTAGAGAGCTTGCTTACCACCTTAAAAGAATACAATCCCACCCGTTTGGTTTGTCTTTTCGGCTGTGGCGGTAACCGCTCAAAACTGCGTCGCTATGAGATGGGAGAGGTGTCCGGCAAACTGGCGGACCTTACCATTATCACCTCAGATAATCCAAGATTTGAGGAACCCCAGGCTATTATTGATGATATCAAAATCGGTATGGCTAAGACCAATGGGGAGTTTGTGGAGATTATTGACCGTAAAGAGGCAATTAAATATGCCATTTCCCATGGAAGAAAGGGAGATGTCATCGTGCTTGCAGGGAAAGGTCACGAAGATTATCAGGAGATTAAGGGAAAGAAATATCCTATGGACGAACGGGTGTTAATCGCGGAAGTATTGGAGGAACTTTCTCGGGAGTAATACATGACATACGCAGATGTAATTATAGACATTTCGTTGGAAAAATTAGACAAGACGTTTCAGTATCTGATTCCCCGGGAATTGGAGAAAACTGTGGGTCTGGGGACGCAGGTGGTGATTCCCTTTGGCAAAGGGGAGCGTCGCATCAAGGGATATGTGGTGGAGCTGTCAGAAGAACCTAAGATTGATTCTTCTCGCATTAAGCCCATTTGCGGTGTGGCAAAGGACAGTCTGCCAATAGAATCTCAGCTTATTGCCCTGGCGGGGTGGATGAAACGGAACTATGGTTCCACCATGAATCAGGCATTAAAAACCGTGCTTCCCATTAAGAAAAAGGAGAGCATTAAGGAAAAGAAAACGGTTCATCTGATCTTGTCACCGGAACAGGCAAAAGTAGAATTTACAAACCTCGTTGCCCGGAAGAGACACAGTGTGGCAAAGGAGAGGCTTCTTGAGGCGTTGATGGAGAATCCGGAGATTCCATGGGAAGAAATTACAGGGAGATTGCACATTCCCTCAACGGTGATTCGAGATTTTGAAAAAGATGGTTGGGTGAAAATCACCGCTCACAGAGCTTATCGAAATCCCATCCGATTGGAGGAAGGAGAGTGTCGAGACATCATCCTCAACGAAGAACAACAGCAGGTGGTGGATACGGTGCTCAGCGATTGGAAGCAGGGGCGACAGGAGACCTACCTTCTCTACGGTGTCACCGGCAGCGGCAAGACCCAGGTGTATATGGAACTCATTGCAAAGTGCTTAGAACAGGGACGTTCCGCCATTGTGCTGATTCCGGAAATCGCCCTAACCTATCAGACGGTGATGCGTTTTTACGGGCGTTTTGGCAGCAAGGTTTCCATTATTAATTCCAGAATGACACCGGGAGAGCGCTTCGATCAGTTTGAGAGGGCGAAGAACGGAGATATTCAGATTATGGTGGGACCTCGCAGCGCCCTGTTCACACCTTTTTCAAATTTGGGTATTATTATCATTGACGAGGAACACGAAACCTCCTACAAGAGTGAGACGGTTCCCAAGTATCATGCCAGAGAGACTGCTATTGCCAGAGCGGCTATGAACCATGCAACCGTGGTGCTGGGGTCGGCAACACCTTCCGTGGAGAGCTTTGCCAGAGCGAAAAGCGGCGAGTATCGTATGCTAACTCTTACCAAGCGAGTGGAGGAAAAACCTCTGCCGGAGTGTGAAATTGTGGATTTACGCCAGGAACTGCGCATGGGCAATCGTTCCATTCTGAGTAACCGTCTGGTGGAACTGATGGAAGAACGTCTGGCAAAAGGAGAGCAGACCATGCTCTTTATCAACCGGCGGGGACTTATGGGATTCGTTTCTTGCAGGGCATGTGGCCATGTGATAAAATGTCCCCATTGCGATGTGTCCTTAAGCCTTCATCGGGGCAATAAGATGCAGTGCCATTACTGTGGATACGAGATGGAGCAACCCAAGGTATGCCCTGATTGTGGCTCCAAATACATCGGAGGATTCAAGGCAGGCACGCAGAAGTTTGAGGAAGTGGTAAAACAGCGATTTCCCCGGGCCAGAGTTCTTCGGATGGATATGGATACCACCAGAGGAAAGCATGGACATCAGGAGATTTTAGAGGCCTTTTCCAATGAGGAGGCAGACATCTTAATCGGAACGCAGATGATTGTAAAGGGGCACGATTTTCCCAAGGTGACCTTGGTGGGGGTATTGGCAGCTGATATGTCTTTAAATTCCAGTGATTTTCACAGCGGGGAGAGGACGTTTCAACTGTTGACCCAGGCGGCAGGTCGTGCAGGTCGTGGCAGTGTGCCGGGTCAGGTGGTGATTCAGACCTACCAGCCACAGCATTACAGTATTGTGGCGGCAAGCAAGCAGGCCTATGAGGATTTTTTTGACAGGGAGATTGTGTATCGTCGCATGATGGGATACCCTCCGGCGGCCCATATGCTGGTGATACAGATTAACGGTCCTGTGGAGGAGAGAGCCCAGAGACAGGCTGAGCGTATTGCGGAGCTGTTGCACAAAACAGACCCCGATGCCCTTTGTATGGGACCATCTGATGCCACCATTGCCCGTGTCAATGATGTGTACAAAAAGATAATTTATATCAAGGATAAGGACTATGAGCATCTTGTAAAACTAAAAGATGCGGTAGAGGCATATATATTAGAAGAAAATGATTGGAAAGATGTATCCGTTTGGTTTGATTTTGACCCCATAAGCGGATTTTAATGAAGGAGGATGTTATGGCTTTAAGACAGATTAGAATACAGGGTGACGAGGTTTTGGAAAAGGTATGTCGCCCGGTGGAGAAGATTTCTCCCCGCATTGCCACCCTGATTGAGGATATGATAGAGACCATGTATGAAAATGACGGGGTGGGCCTTGCAGCACCTCAGGTAGGTGTGCTCCGAAGGATTGCTGTCATTGACGTGGGAGAAGGCCCTATTGTACTGATCAACCCTACGGTGCTTGAGACTTCCGGCTCTCAGACCGGTGAGGAGGGATGCCTCTCTCTTCCGGGCAAAGCCGGTCAGGTGACCAGACCAAATTACGCTAAAGTTCGTGCCTTTGATGAAAAAATGCAGGAGTATGAAAATGAGGGTGAGGAGCTTTTGGCAAGAGCCCTGTTACACGAGATTGATCATTTGGACGGACATATGTACACCGAACTGGTGGAAGGCCCGATTCATGATGTGACCTATGAGACGGAGGAAGAAGAGTGAGAGTAGTTTTTATGGGAACTCCTGACTTTGCAGTGGAGACAGTAAATGCTATTGCAGAAGCGGGCCATGAGATCGTTTTAGTGGTGACGCAGCCGGACAAACCCAAGGGTAGAGGAAAGGAAATTCAATTTCCACCGGTGAAGGAGTGGGCAGTCGAGAGGAGTATCCCTGTGTTTCAGCCCGTGAAAATTCGTCAGCCGGAAGCCATTGCAACCTTGAAGCAGTATGAGGCAGATATCTTTGTGGTGGCTGCTTTCGGTCAGATTCTGCCGAAGGAGATTCTGGATATGCCACCTTTGGGATGCGTGAACGTGCATGCCTCTCTTTTACCGAAATACCGGGGAGCGGCCCCCATTCAGTGGGCAGTGATTAACGGTGACAAGGTTAGCGGTGTCACAACCATGATGATGGGAGTGGGCTTGGATGACGGTGATATGCTGCTAAAGCAGGAGGTGGAGCTGGCTGAAGATGAGACCGGCGGAAGTCTTTTTGACCGTTTGGCACAGGTGGGAGGCGAGCTGATTGTTCGCACCATGGAAGGTCTGGAGGCCGGAACCATTATCCCGGAGCCTCAAGTGGAAGTGGAAGCCACCCATGTGGGAATGATAAAAAAAAGTTTTGGCCAGCTGGATTTTTCTCTGGAAGCAGTGGTGTTGGAGAGAAGAATTCGTGGATTGAATCCCTGGCCAAGTGCATATACTAAGCTTAACAACAAGACATTAAAAGTCTGGTGGGCCCGGGTGGAACACACCTTGCCCATGGAAGCTGCCGAGAATATGGCAGAACCGGGAGTTATCTGTTATGCAGACGAATCCGGTATCTGGGTGTCCACCAAGGAGAACTATCTTGTCCTGGAGGAAATTCAACTGGAAGGCAAGAAGCGCATGAGCGCTGCCGACTTTCTCCGGGGCCGTACCTTAGAGATGGGTACTAAATTAGGAGAATAAGCAGATTTGTATATAGCAAGAAAGGAGTACAATTATGTACGGTGGATTTTATGGGTTCTACTGGGACCCTACCTATTATTTGGTAGTCATTGGAGCAATTATTTGCCTCATTGCGTCAGCCCGAGTAAAGAGCACCTTTAACCGGTTTGATAAAGTGCGCAGTGCCTCCGGTATGACCGGTGCCCAGGCGGCGGAGAGAATGCTTCAGATGTCCGGCATTTATGATGTACAGGTGGGACATGTGAGAGGCAATTTGACGGATCATTATAACCCCAAGACCAAGACATTGAATTTGTCGGATAGTGTATATAATTCCACAAGTGTGGCAGCCATCGGTGTGGCAGCGCATGAGTGTGGACATGCCATTCAGCACCAGAAGGGATATGCACCACTGCAGCTTCGCAGTGCCATTGTTCCTGTTGCCAATATTGGATCCACTCTGGCATGGCCTCTGATTCTGGTGGGATTGCTCTTTAACAGCACCACAGGATCCCTTCTGATATCCATCGGTATTTGGGCATTCTCCCTGGCGGTTTTGTTTCAGTTGGTAACACTTCCTGTGGAGTTCAATGCCTCAGCCAGAGCTGTGAACTTCCTAGACAGCACAGGGATGCTTTCCCAGGAGGAATTGCGCGGTACCAAGAAGGTTCTGAAGGCAGCGGCCCTTACCTATGTGGCCAGCGCGGCGGCGGCTATTTTGCAACTCCTTCGTCTGGTACTTTTATTTGGAGGAAGAGATCGTGACTGATCCTAATCTTAGAGACATTACTTATGAAATTTTAGATCAGATTCTGGAGCAAGATGGGTATTCCCATCTTGTTTTGGGTGGTGCCTTAGAAAAGCATCAATACCTTACCAAGCAACAGAGGGCCTTTATCACCCGAGTGGTGCAGGGGACGGTGGAGAGAGTGCTTCAATTGGATGCCGTCATCAATCAATTTGTGAAAAAGCCTAAGGTTTCCAAGATGAAACCCGCCATACGCACCATACTGCGAAGTAGTGTGTATCAGCTTTTGTATATGGATGGGGTGCCGGATTCTGCCGTGTGTAACGAAGCGGTGAAACTGGCTAAGAAAAAGGGATATGGTGGTCTTAGTGGCTTTGTCAACGGTGTTCTCAGAAACATTTCTCGAAACAAGGATGCCATCACATTTTCCGGACTAAGCGAAGCGTATGCTATGCCCCGGTGGATTGTGGATTTGTGGAGCGATTCTTATCCCTCGGAGCAGGTGGAGGAAATACTTTCGGCTTTCTTGCAGGAGAAGAAGACCTGCATTCGGGTGAACACTTCCCGAATATCCAAGGAGGAGTTGTGTCAGCGCTTGCAATTACAGAATATTTCGGTGGAGGAATGCAGGGAGATACCGTACTGTCTCTATATATGGGGGTATGATTATCTGAAGGCAATCCCGGAATTTACAGAGGGGCTTTTCTATGTACAGGACTTTAGTTCCATGATGGTGGTCCATGTGGCGGGCATCAAGCAGAACGATGTCATCATTGATGTATGCGCCGCACCGGGAGGAAAGAGTCTTCACGCCGCAGAACTTTTACAGGGAACCGGAAGTGTAGAGGCCAGAGATGTGTCGGATTATAAAGTTGGTCTTATGGAGGAAAATATCGCAAAAAGCGGTATGGACAATATTCGTGCCGTGAAAATGGATGCCACCATTTATGATGAGGCATCAGCAGAAAAGGCAGATGTAGTGATTTGCGATGTACCTTGTTCCGGTTTGGGAGTGATTGCCAAAAAGCCGGACATCAAATACCATATGACGCGAGAGAAGCAGTTGGAACTTGTAAAGCTCCAGCGACAAATTCTGGATACCGTGCATCGCTATGTGAAGCCGGGAGGAACGCTACTCTATTCCACCTGTACCATTTGCAGGGATGAGAATCAGGATAATGTAAATTGGTTTTTACAGCAGCACAAGGAGTTTGTGCTTGATGATATGCAACAGCTTTTGCCGAAAGGGGGAACCAGAGATGGTTTCTTCTACGCTAAGATGATAAAGGAGAACTTATGAGCCCAAAACCAATCGATATCAAATCCCTAACCTATGATGAGGTGATGGAATACGTTACATCCATTGGAGAGAAGGCATTTCGGGGCAAACAACTCTATGAGTGGATGCATGTACATAAGGTGGCGTCCTATCAGGAGATGACCAATTTGTCCAAGGCCTTTCGCGGACAGTTGGAGGAGGGAACCATCTATACTTCTCTGACAAAGGTGGACTGCCAGATTTCTAAGGAGGACGGCACCAGAAAATATCTCTTTGCTCTTTCTGACGGCAACGTGGTGGAAAGTGTGCTCATGCGCTATAAGCATGGCAATTCCGTCTGCGTATCTTCCCAGGTTGGATGTCGTATGGGATGTCGATTCTGTGCCTCTACGTTGGACGGGCTTTTGCGAAATCTTACAGCCTCAGAAATTCTGGACCAGATTTATGCCATTGAGAGAGACACCGGGGAAAAGGTGTCAAATGTGGTGGTGATGGGCACGGGAGAGCCTATGGACAATTACGACAATGTGCTTCGCTTTGTGAGGCTTTTATCAGATGAACATGGGACGAATATCAGCCAGAGAAATATCACTGTCTCCACCTGTGGCATTGTTCCGAAGATACGTGAGCTGGCGGAGGAGAAATTGCAGATTACCCTGGCACTTTCCCTTCACGCTTCCAATCAGGCGAAGCGGTTGGAACTGATGCCGGTGGCTAACAAATATGATATTGATGAAGTGGTGGATGCCTGCCGCTATTATTTTGAACAGACCGGGCGAAGGATAACCTTTGAGTACAGTCTGGTGGGTGGTGTCAACGACAGCAGACAAGATGCGGAGGAGTTGACGGAACTTTTGCATGGGATCAACTGCCACGTCAATCTCATTCCGGTAAATCCCATCAAGGAACGGGATTATGTGCAATCCAACCGGACCGTAGTGGAGGCCTTCAAAAATAAACTTGAAAAAAACGGAATAAATGTTACTATTAGAAGGGAAATGGGCCGGGATATTGACGGGGCCTGTGGACAACTTAGGAGAAAACATATATCTGAGACATAGGAAGGTTGTACCATGAGAGTA
>JAQXIY010000021.1 GCA_029008035.1 Lachnospiraceae bacterium | reverse complement strand
CAACACGGCATCAAACAATAACTGAAAATCTAAGTTAAATAATCTTGTCATATCTTTCCTGTAGTTCCTCCTTTCCCGGGAAATTCCAAACTACGGTAATTAACCAACCAGTGGCTTAACAAAGAGCAATAACATAGCAATCAACAAACCATAAAGACCTGTTGTCTCGGCAACGGCCTGTCCAAGAAGCATGGTTGTCATAATCTTACCCTGTGCACCCGGGTTACGACCAACGGCTGCTGCACCGTGACCTGCTGCAATACCCTGTCCAATACCAGGTCCAATACCTGCGATAACAGCCAAACCTGCACCAATTGCAGAACATGCTAAAATTAAATCTTCACCTGTGATATTCATAAATCTTTTCCTCCTAAATATGAATTATTCTTGGTCCCCATAGGACTGTGTGATGTATGTCATAGTCAACATACAGAATACGTATGTTTGAATGGCTCCGGAGAACAAATCAAAATATACATGAAGTGCTGCCGGCCATACCAATGCAATTTTGGATAGGAGACCATAAACAAGGGCCATCATTACGGTTCCTGACAATACATTCGCAAACAAACGCAGTGACAGTGAAATTGGTATTGCAATCTCACTGATAAGGTTGATTGGCAACCAGATTGGAAGCCACGGCGGTAACGGAGAACACATATCCGTCCAGATTTGCTTGAAGGACTGATTTCTCCACTTTGTCACATGGATTAATACAAAAGTGATTACACCCAGTGCAAAGGTTGTACCATAATCCGCTGTTGGCGGTCGTAAGCCAAATAATCCCGAAATGTTACTGAACAATATGAACAAAAATATTGTGCAAATATAGTTGGTAAACTTCGGTGCGTGAGAACCCATATTGTCCTCAACAATGCCTGACAGCTTTTCCACCATCAATTCCAAAACATTTTGAAAGGCGCCTGGCACTTCCGTGGCGTGGGCGAGTTTTCGATTGGCTACAATCGCAAAAATCACCAGCACAAGCATAACAATGGCAATACACACATGGGATGTGGTAATCCACACTTCATTCCCAAACAATTCAAAGGAATAAAGTCCATGAATCATAAAGTCAATGTTATCCGCAGAAGCAGACATCAGAATTGCTTGACTCACAATTTCACCTCCTCTTCTTCAATTTCACAATTGGATCCTCCCAGACAATCGTCCTTGAAAATCCTTTTATGCATAAAAGGTTGTGCATACGCACTCACCTTTAGCCCCAAAACTCCTAAAAATGCACTGATGAAATTCCCCAATCGGAAATACATCATGAAAAAAAATACTGCGACCACCACAAGATACCGCAACACAGACTTCATGGAGAGACGCTTGGTATTTCCGTCCCCGATTCGGACGGCCTCCTCTATCACCATGGCAAGATGAATTGCCATTCCCACGGCACAGGCAATGCCAATCCACAGGCCGCTGGAATAACGGACTTTATCAGTTACAAACCATATGCCGACGACCTGAAGAATCCCTCCATAGAGGAGAATCCCTATCACCAATCCCGGCAACGCTTCATTTAATCTTCTTAACGCTTTCATTTGAAATATCTCTTTACCAAACGATATACATTCTGGAACCCTGCAATGGCGCCCAGAAAGAATCCCACCACACCAATCCACTTGGTGCCAAGCTTCCCATCCAGCCAGGCTCCTCCCAAGGAACAAATCAGTATGGGAACCAGCATAGTAATACTTATTTGTAGAATCATAATCAGCGCGTTTGCTATTTCCCGGTTCTCTTTTTTCAAAAGGATACTCCTTCCCTTCCGCAATTACAACAGCAAATTACAAATCAATGGAAATCTGTCGTCCGGAATGCTGATATTTGCGAAAATGCACCCCTGCCGCCGTGAGCATTCGCTTGGATGCGATAACTGCCGGCGTGTGCTCATACTTATCCTGATCGTAGATAATTTCCTTGATACCCGCCTGTATGATTGCCTTGGCACATTCGTTACACGGGAACAAGGACACATATAAGGTGGATCCTTCCAGGCTGCCTCCCCGATAATTCAGGATGGCATTCAACTCACTGTGTGTCGTGTAAAAATACTTGTTCTCCAGTGGATCTCCCTCTCGGCACCAGGGAAACTCATCATCGGAGCATCCCATGGGAAATCCGTTGTATCCCATAGACAGAATCTTGTGGTCATCGCTGACAATACATGCCCCCACCTGGGTATTCGGATCCTTGGAGCGCATACCGGACAGCATAGCCACTCCCATAAAGTATTCATCCCAACTAATATAATCCTGTCTCTTATCACTCATGTTTATTCCCCCTTTGTCTTCTCCTGTAAAAGACCAATAGCTTTCTCCACCGAGTTCTTAATCAGCTCGTAGCATAATCCATATGATTGCAACGGCGCTCCGTAAGGGTCCAAAATCTCCAATTCATCCCCCACAAATCTTGACAGCACAAAGGTGTTCTCCTCTGTTGCTCTCTCATAGTCCTCCATAAGGCGCAATCGCTGCGTCTCCTCCATAGTAAAGATTATGGTGGTATCAGTAATGTCCTCATTGGAAATCTGTTGTGCCCCATACCCGCTTAATTGAATGCCGTTGCTGATAAGGATTGCCTCCGCCTTTTGGTTCAGTGGCTCCGGAAATTGGACTACAATTCCTCTTGCCAGAACCTCAACGCCTGTCCCCTCAAGCATTCTCTCCATAATTGCGGCAGCCATAGGTGCCCTTGAAGTGCCGCTTCCCGCAGCAAAAATAACACGATTAATCTGTTTCATTCCTTCTCCCAATTTTAACCAAAATAAGTATCCCCTATACTTATTCCACACTTAAACCAAAATTCTTTTGTGTCCCGCGGCCTTTAACAGCCGATTCATAACAGCCTGTCCCACACCGGCTGTATCAAAGCCCTCAGAGTAAATCACATCTACCCCAAGTTCATCAAATTCCCTCAACACTCGGTAGAGATGATGGGCCACCTCTGCCTCATCCTCTCTGGAGCCGATGGAAACCACCTCTCCCCCGCTGTAGCATGTCTTGGTCTCCTCCGTGGCCACAATACCCACTTTACATCCGCGCTTCATTGCCTGCTCAGCCAGCTCATTTATCTTATGCACCACCTGCGCAGCTTCTCCCTCCACCAGCGTCAGCTCTGCTTTGGGGGCATAATGGCGATATCGCATTCCCGGAGCTTTCGGCGGAACCTTTGTATTCTCCGACGCAATCCCCGGATCCAGTCTTACCTCCCCGAGTACTTCTCTTAGCATCTCCAGAGTAATAAATCCCGGGCGCAGCACGCAAGGTATCTCCTCTGTCAAATCCACAATGGTGGACTCTATGCCAATCTCCACGTCACCGCCGTCTATAATAGCATCAATCCTCCCCTGTAAGTCCTCTCGAACATGAGATGCCGAGGTAGGACTGGGCCTTCCTGATGTATTGGCGCTGGGCGCTGCAATCATACAGCCACTCTCCCGCAAAAACGCAAGTGCCACCGGATGTGCAGGCATGCGAATTGCCACCGTGTCAAGCCCTCCCGTAGTCTCATAGGGAATCACCTGATTCTTTTGAAGAATCATGGTAAGAGGCCCGGGCCAGAAGTGCTGGGCCAAAAGCTCTGCCTCCGGCGGAACCTTCGCAGCAATCTGACAGAGTTGGGAAAAATCCGCTATATGAACAATCAAAGGGTTATCCGACGGACGACCCTTTGCTTTATATATCTTTCGCGACGCATCAGCTCTGGTAGCATCTCCTCCCAAACCATACACCGTCTCCGTGGGAAATGCCACCAATCCGCCACTGCGAATGATCTCTGCCGCCGCCATCATATCTTGTTGATTTATTTGATTGTCTTTGATGGTAAAGACTTGTGTTTTCATAGCACTCATTATATCACTTTTGGGAAATAAGACAATAAATTTTATGTACCGCTTTTTTCCTGTAAGTAGATAAGAATCCCCTGATAAATCCCCTCCACCAGTTTTTTTTGGTAGCTGTCTGTTTTCAATTTTTCACACTCTTCCTCGTTGCTAAGGAAGCCACATTCCACAATCACAGAGGGACACTTGGTTTTCTTGAGAATATAATAACTCTCATTGGCCTTTGCCTTTCGATGGTTTGCTGGGTCCACATGAGTTACCAATGCCTGCTGCAGGGCCTCCCCCAGCGCCCGGCTTTCCTCTGATGTGGCATAATAAAATACCTGCGCCCCATGAACCTGCCCGTCCGAAAAACTGTTCTGATGAATACTGATCATAAAATCCGGTTTTACATTTTCCACAATTTCACAGCGCTTCTGCATATCATAAATCTTTTTGTTGGTAGTC
>JAQXIY010000020.1 GCA_029008035.1 Lachnospiraceae bacterium | reverse complement strand
GGGGTTGGCAAATCCAACAGTGCCTTGGTCTCCCGGTACGCGCCCTTGGTATCTCGATATGGTGCCTCTCTAACATATTCATCAGGTATCTCCGTCTCATATTCCTCCGCAACTCTGTGAAACGCTGCCAATCTGGCTGTGGTTACGGCTGATTTCTCACCGTGGATATATGCCACTCTCCGATGCCCTCGCCCAAAAATGTACTGTGCCAAGCTCTTCATCCCACCGATGTTGTCAGAAATCACTGCCGTAGTGTTGTTGAATATGTGGTCAATGGTAACAACAGGAATCTCACTTGAAACTAATTCCAGGACCTCCGGATTGGTAAAATCCACGCAGGCGATACACACACCGTCAAATCTGCGAAATCTGGCATGTTCCAAATAAGTGGTTCTCCCCGGACGTTCCTTATTGTTACTAATGAATGTGATATCGTAACCTTTCTCCTCAGCTCCTCGCTTAAAGCTGTCTAATACAAAAGAGAAGTAGTCATGGGTCAATCCGCTTCCCGCCTCATCAACGAACAACACCCCGATATTATGTGTGCGGTCTGTCTTGAGAGCCTTAGCCACAGCGTTAGGTACATATCCCAACCTATTAGCCGTCTCAATCACCCTCCTCTTCGTTTCCTCTCCAATGTCACTCTGTCCGTTGAGAGCTTTGCTCACTGTAGCCACTGAGACGCCACATTCTGAGGCAATATCCTTGAGTGATATCATAGGCCTTCCTCCCCTTTGCAAGTTATTCAGTCGTTGTTACGAAATCACTTAATCGTTTTCGTAATCTGAATATACAACAATTTTTCCATGATTGCAACTATTTTTTAAAATTCTTTGTGTAATTTTTACATAAACCCAGCATTTTCAAGGGTTTAAAGCAAAAAATAATTTTCTTGTTGCAATGTTGCACAATATATTTTATACTTTGCTCAGGACGTTTATGTTCTTTTACTTAAACGGTTTCGTACTTTGCCGTTTAACAGCTCATATAATGATATTAAGGAGGGTACATACGATTATGAAATTTGGTTATTTCGACGACACCAACAGAGAATATGTCATCACAACGCCAAAGACACCGCTTCCATGGATTAACTATCTTGGTTGTAACAACTTTTTTAGTTTGATTTCAAATACCTGTGGAGGATACACCTTCTATAAAGACGCTAAGCTCCTGCGTCTCACAAGATACCGATATAATGATGTCCCTATGGACTGCAACGGCAAATACCTCTATATCAAGGAAGGTGATTTGGTTTGGAATCCCGGATGGCAGCCAACCAAAACAGAACTGGATTCTTATGAGTGCCGCCATGGCATTGGATATAGCCGTTTTACCGGTAGCAAAAATGACTTGGAGGCATCGCTCCTCACATTTGTTCCCCTGCAGGACAATTGCGAAATCACAAAAGTTGCATTGACGAATAAGGGAACTGCTACGAAAACCTTTTCGCTCTTTTCTTATGTGGAATGGTGTCTGTGGAACGCAGATGATGACATGAAAAACTTCCAGCGCAATCTTTCCATCGGCGAGGTTGAGGTAATTGGTTCCACCATTTATCACAAGACAGAGTACAGAGAACGCCGTAATCACTACGCCGTTTATTCCACCAACGTTCCTATTGATGGGTTTGATACCAGTCGGGATGCATTCTTAGGTGCATATCGTGATGCAAGTAACCCCTTGGTGGTTGAAAAGGGTCAATGCACCAATTCTATTGCAAGCGGTTGGAGTCCCGTTGCATCTCAACAGATTAATGTCACGTTGACTCCCGGTGAGACCAAAGAAATTGTTTTCTTATTGGGATACGTAGAAAATCCGGAGGATGAGAAGTGGGAAGCACCTTCGATTATAAATAAAAAGCCCGCCCTGCAGATGGTAGCTAAGTATGACACAGTTGCCAAAGTAGACGCCGCTTTTGAAGAGTTGGGTGCATACTGGAACCAACTTCTAAACAAATACACCATCACCTCTGACAATCCCAAAGTTAACCGTATGGTAAACATCTGGAATCAGTATCAGTGTATGGTCACCTTTAACATGAGCCGTTCCGCATCATATTATGAATCCGGTATCGGTCGAGGCATGGGATTTCGAGATTCCTGTCAGGATTTATTGGGATTTGTGCATCTGATTCCGGATCGGGCCAGAGAGCGTATCATTGATATTGCTTCCACTCAGTTCGAGGACGGAAGTGCATATCATCAGTATCAACCTCTCACTAAGAAAGGAAACTCCGATATCGGAAGCGGCTTTAATGACGACCCATTGTGGCTGATTGCCGGCACCTCCGCTTATGTGAGAGAGACCGGGGATATTACCATTTTGAAAGAAATGATCCCTTATGACAACGACGCATCTGTGGCTACCACATTGATGGAGCACTTGAAGCGCTCCCTTGATTACATCATCAACCATAAAGGGCCACACAATCTTCCTCTCATCGGCCGAGCCGACTGGAACGATTGTTTGAATCTAAACTGTTTCTCTGCTCATCCGGGAGAGTCCTTCCAAACCTTTGGTCCAAGTGAGGGCCCCGTTGCGGAGTCTGTGTTCATTGCCGGTATGTTTGTAAAATACGGTGAAGAGTATGCCCTGTTAGCAGAACTCCTTGGAGATAATGCCGAGGCAAAGCGGGCAAGAGAAGAGGTTGCCAAGATGACAGAAGCCATCGAAAAGGATGGTTGGGACGGCAAATGGTTCGTGAGAGCTTACGATGCCAATGGCGACAAAGTCGGTTCTTCTGAGTGTGAAGAAGGTCAAATTTACATTGAGCCCCAGGGATTCTGTGTATTGGCAGGTGTAGGTGTAGACAACGGCAAGGCCATTACCGCTTTGGATTCTGTAAAAGAAAAGTTGGATTCAAAATACGGAATTATGTTGTTACAGCCGGCATATACACGTTACCATCTGGAACTGGGAGAGATTTCCTCATACCCGCCGGGATATAAGGAAAACGCAGGCATCTTCTGTCACAACAATCCATGGGTATCCATTGCAGAGACCGTTGTAGGCCGAGGCGACCGGGCATTTGAGATTTATAAGAAAACCTGTCCGGCATATATTGAGGACATCAGCGAAATTCACCGCACAGAGCCCTATGTGTACTCACAGATGATTGCCGGTGCAGACGCTGTCTTCCACGGAGAGGCAAAGAACAGTTGGTTGACCGGAACAGCTGCATGGACCTTTGTGAATATTTCCCAGTACATTTTAGGACTTTATCCTACACATCAGGGACTTTCCATTGACCCGTGTGTCCCCAGGGGATTTGGTGACTTTACGCTGACTCGTCAATACCGCGGCGCAGATTATACCATTGAAATCAAGAATCCTGACAATGTAGAGAAGGGAGTTGTCTCACTAAATGTAGACGGCACCAATGTAGATGGAACTGTGATTCCTTATGAGGAAGGCAAAAAGAATTACCATGTTGTAGTAACAATGGGTTAATACAGGAGGACATATTATGCAGGTATGGAACGGATACCAGAACGGCGTGAATTTGGGAGGTTGGTTATCCCAGTGCGTTCACACCAAAGAACATTACGATACCTTCATCCGTCAGAATGATATCGAGAAAATTGCCGCCAGCGGCGCTGACCATGTGCGGCTCCCCATCGATTACAATCTTTTGCAGGATGACAAGGGAGACTTTATAGAAGAAAATTTTGTCTACATTGACAATTGTATGGATTGGTGCCAAAAAGCCGGGCTGAATCTGGTATTGGATTTACACAAAACAGCCGGATATTCCTTTGACGTGGGAGAAAAAGAAAGCGGTAACTTCTTTACCGACGAGGATTTGATTCAACAATTTCTCCGTCTCTGGGAGGCCCTGGCAATACGCTATGGCAAGTATGACCCCGCCGTCGCTTTCGAACTCCTAAACGAAGTAGTTGATGAAAAGGATAACGCTCCATGGATGGAGATTGCCAAACGGGCTGTAGACGTTATCCGTCCTTACGCTCCCACAGTAAAAATTTTACTTGGCAGTTATCTAAACAACAGCGTTTTGACAGTGAAGCACATTGCAGATCCTTTTGACGAGAACATCGTTTACAATTTCCACTGCTACGAGCCTCTGTTGTTCACCCATCAGAACGCTCATTGGATGGAAGAAATCAAAGGTCATTTCCTAAAGTATCCAATTTCAAAGGCAGAATATGAAGCTGCCAGCAAGGACTTTGGGTTTGTATATCATCTTACCGATTGGGCAATTGGGGAAAATGGATTTGACACAAGCTATTATGAGACATTGTTCAAAGAAGCAATTGAGATTGCAGAACAGAAGAATGTCATGCTATATTGCGGCGAATACGGCGTAATCGACCAGGCAGACGACGTTTCCCGAGATGCTTGGCTTGCCGATGTTCGAGAAGTTTTTCACAGACATAACATCGGCAGCGCTGTATGGAGCTATAAGAAAATGGATTTTGGAGTGTTTGAAAATTAACCCCATAACCTCCTCACACCGGATGCTTTTGTAAGTATCCTTCCAAAATCATGGCTGCGCTTCCAATCATCTTGGGGCAGGGACGCTTTTTATAATATTCCGGCGTTCTTGCCTCGGGAGTCGGAGGTTGCGGCCCTTTTTCTTTTATTCCCAACAAGTCTCTGCACACAATCGAACCGTGCAGTCCGGCAAAGTCTGTCGCCAATTCCTGAACTCTCTCATACTGCTCTTTCTTGGCCTGAGAATCCCTGGGATCATCATATCCGTAAAGAAGTCCCAGTACCATAAATATACCGGATACTCCTCCACACACTTCACGCAGTCGACCCATGCCACCCCCAAAGGAGCAGCTCATAGTAAGGGCTGTCCGGCGGTCCATCCCATGAACATCCTCAAAAGCCAGCATGATCGCCTGGGAACAATTGTATCCCTCATAAAAATATTTTATGGCCAGCTGCGCTCTTGGGCTTTCCTCCAGCATTCGATCTAATTCTTCGTCTGAAATTCTATTTATTTTTTCCACAAATTATCTCCTTCCGTTGTACATCTCATCGAGGTATGAAACTGTCGAAGATAAAAATATCGAAGTCCTTTGCGCGGGCGTCTAAGTCTTCCTGGCTCTGGATGGTCCATGCCACCGCCGGTGCCCGATATAGCTTTTGACACAATACCCTGGACAAGTCTTTATGATAGATGTGGTGGTATGCTATAAAATCCGGTTTGGCAATCCAATTCAAAAGCAGATGATGCAGGAAAAAATACGCCCACTTGGGAAGCCCGGTAATCCCCTCCTTGACATAGGAGTCCGAGAGAACACCTCGGAGAACGTCCCCATGGTGTCTGCGATACCAAAAAGACAACAATGGATTAAAGGATTCCACACAATATACCCCCTTATAATCCCGCAGCATGGCATCTCCCATTTCAAATAACCCGGTATCGAAATTCTCTGACTTGTACTCCACAATCAAAGGAACTTTCCCGTCAATCAGGGCCAGCACGTCAGAGAACTTCGGTATGGTTTCTTCCGAGTCGTACAACTTGTACTGTTGTAATTCTTCATAGGTCAAATCTTTTATTTTGATGTTCTCTCCGCACACCCGTTTTATGTCAAAATCATGGCAAACCACAATGACGTCATCCTTGGTAAGCTGAATATCTAACTCAATACCGTAATCCGCTTCTACAGCCTTGCGAAACGCTTTCATGGAATTCTCCGGAGCATCTGTGGTATTGTCATAGAGTCCTCTGTGGGCATATAATCTGCCCATAAAAGGAGTCAAATCCGGGCGATGTACCATCCTGGGCATGATAGCCAACAGGTACAAAACCACCAAAATCATTACTATAAACAAAATTATTTTTATCATATCCACATTTCCTCTTTTCGTATAAAGTCACATCCACAGCCGCGCTATAACATCATATCCTGCTTTAGCACGTTATCTATAGCTTCAAACAAGGCGGCTTTTGTCACCGGTTTGGTAAGATATTCCGAAGTGCCATAAGTGTCTGCTTTGTTGATGGTGTCAATGTCTTTCTCCTCAGACAGGAATACCACAGGTATCTTATCCGTGACAAGACGTATCCGATCCAGCGTGGTAAACCCATCCATAATGGGCATTAAGACGTCCATCAAAACCAGATCTATATGATTGCTGAGCATAATCTCTATTCCAGCAAATCCGGAGTCCGCCTCAAAGACCACATAGTCCTCTTCCCCCTGAAAATATCCCAGAAGTTCTCTGCGCACATGTTCTTCATTATCAATAATCAGGATGTTTTTCATTGTCTTGTCTGCCTCTCGCAGTTCATAGTTCACATCATCATCTATTATTTCAAGCATCACATCGGCAATCTCAGGGTCAAACTGGGTCCCCTTATTCTTCTCAATCTCGGCTCGGACTACCTGCTGGGGCAATGCCCTTCGATAGGATCGGTTAGAAGCCATGGCATCATAGGCATCTGCCACCGCAATGATGCGGGCCACCTCCGGGATATCCTCTCCCGCCAGACCATTGGGGTAGCCTGTGCCATCATACCGTTCGTGATGAAACCGAGCACCTTCTGCCAAATGGGGAACGCAATCAATGTCCTTTAAGATGTGATACCCTGCATTGGGATGTAGCTTAATATAGTCATTCTCCTCAGCCGTCAACTTGCCACCCTTATTGATGATCATATTAGGGATACGAATCTTGCCCACATCATGAAGAAGCCCCGCAATATAGATACTCCTAATTTCATCCCGGTCTCTGCCCATTCGCCTTGCAATTTCGCCGCCGTACCCAGCCACTCTCTCGGAGTGACCATTGGTATAGCGATCCTTGGCCTCCACCGATCTGGACAGGGCGTTCACAAACTGTAAAATAGTTTTAAAGCCCTCATCCCTTTTGTCGAAATCCATAACATCTCTCCTTTGTATACTTATTATATAAATCATATACGAAGGGAGTAGAAAATGCAATTATCCAAAAACACCCCAAAAATCAATATCGCTTGATTTTTAGGGTGTTTTGTTGCCCATATATCTGGATTTATTTCTCTCGATTCAGGATGATGATAGATTGAGCCACTTCCACCAGACTGGTGCCGGAGTCCATACTACATTTCTGTATGTATTTGTGGGCTTCCTCTTCCGTCATATGATTTCGATGCATCAAAATCTCCTTGGCATCGTCAATAGCAGCCTTTTCCTCTTTCGTTCTCTTTGCCGGCGGCCTATACCTTCGAAGCAGTCGATTTTGATTTTCCAGAACCATGTCTATGGTTCGCATCAAATCACTAATGGGGGTAGGCATCACCAGTCGCACGATATCCGTCTCGTATGGGAAAAAGGTATTCTCCTTGGTCATAAGGATCATGTCGAAGAACTTTGGCAGATATTCGTTTAATTCCATATAACTCATATCTCCTAAGTTACCGCCACATATCACCACGCCATTGTTGTAATTCTGTATTGCACGAAGCACCTCGGCGGCGGAACTTCCCGCATAGTCACAGGGCATTCCATGATTGCGAAGCATATCAGAGATTTTTTTCGAATTGTCCGTCTTGGGCATTACGATAAAAATATTACCCATCTACGCCAAATCCTTTCTCTACAGTCTATTCAGATATCGCTCCACTTCCCAGGTGGAAACCTGTTTCATATAGTCCTTCCATTCCTGTCCCTTGTATCTACAGTAATGCTTAACGAATTCCTCTCCCAGCAAGTCACAGATGAAAGCATCGCTCTTCAATCCGGCAATGGCATCCTTCAAATCCTCCGGCAAATGAGCTTCCCGGTCAATTGGGGTGTGATTGCGCATTCCCTCCATTCCTGCAGCAACACAGACGCAAAGCGCTGCGTATGGATCCGTGCAGGCATCCAAAAATCGAAGTTCCACTTTCTTCCCGTTATAGCACTTGCGCACTTTGGCAGCAGCGCACTCTCCCTTGCCCGACCAGATTTTCTTGTTTTTCCCAACGAAAATATCCGCCAGACGCTTATAAGAATTCACTGTGGAATTGGTGATGGCACAAATAGCATCTATATGGCTCACAATACCGCCAACAAAATATTCCGCCATCTTCTCTCCATCCGGTCCGTCAAAAATGTTTTGGCCATCCTTTAAAATAGCAATCTTGGTATGCATACCGGAGCCTGCCTCCTCGCTCTTTGGCTTTGGCATAAAGGTAGCATACAGCCCAAACTGCTTGGCAACGGAACGGACAGCAAACTTAAACGTATGGATGGCGTCTGCCATCTTTAAAGCCTCATCCTCCTTGAAATCAATCTCATGCTGAGCCACAGCCTTCTCGTGATGGGAAGATTCAATCTCAAATCCCATCTCTGTCAAGGTAAACACCATATTTCTTCTGGCATTTTCACCGAAGTCAGCCGGTCCCACGTCCATCAGCCCTGCTCTCTCATGGGAAATGGTAGTGGGCAGTCCATTCTCATCTGTATGAAAGAGAAAGAATTCAATTTCCGGGTCCACCATAAAGGTATATCCGTCCTCTGCCGCATCAGCCAAAACTCTCTTCAGTTTGGCCCTTGTATTCATCTCAAAATCAGAACCGTCTTCATTGTGAAGCTCGCAAAACAGCTTGGCAACTTTGCCCTGCTGAGGCCTCCATGGAAGCACCGCAAAGGAGTCAAAGTCCGGATAGAGATATAGATCTCTGTCAAAGATATCATCATCTCCGAAAAGGGCTGTTCCCTCTAAGGAATACTTATTCTGAAGCACCAAATCCATCTGCCCGGGGGTCACTGCAAGGTTTTTCAGACGCCCCACCATATCCGTAAACTGCAGACGGATGAATTCAACGCCTTCCTCCTCAATCATCTCCATGATTTCTGATTTTGTTCTCATGTACATATCCTCCTAAAGATTTGAATATCCCATCAAGGATTCATCCACAGCTTTGGCTGCTGCCTTTCCTTCTGCCAAAGCCCAGACCACAAGGGACTGTCCTCTGTGCATATCCCCTGCAGTAAAGATTCTCTTCCGGGAGGTCTCATACTGACCTTCCTCTGTGGCTACATTGGTTCTACCGTTGACGTCCACTTTGAAGTCCTTGGTGACATACTCCTGACTGCCCAGAAATCCTGCTGCAATCAGAACCAAATCTGCCTTTAGCACCTTCTCAGAGCCTTCCACAGGAACCATATTCATTCTTCCTGTCTTCTCGTCCTTCTTAGGCTCCAAGGAAACAATCTTTATCTGGGAAATGTGTCCCTTCTTATCCTTGATAAACTCAGTGGCTGTGGTCTGATAGATACGAGGGTCCTCTCCAAAGACAGCGATTGCCTCCTCCTGACCATAATCCACCTTCAGCACTTTCGGCCACTCCGGCCATGGGTTAGATGCCGCCCTCTCCACCGGTGGCTTTGGCATCATCTCTAATTGTATAACAGAACCTGCCCCAAGTCTAATAGAAGTTCCCACACAGTCATTTCCCGTGTCACCTCCACCAATGACAATGACATTTTTCCCTTTCAAACTACCGAAAGAGAACTTGGTGTTCTCCCGGAAACCCAAATCATAGTCAGCATCCATCAATCCCTTGGACACTTCCTTTAGGAAATCTACTGCAAAATAAATGCCCTTGGCATCTCTTCCCGGAATGGAGATATCTCTTGGGTTAGAGGCTCCGCAGCAGAGAACCACTCTGTCGTACTGCTTCAAAAGTTCCTCTGCCTTTACATCCTTTCCCACATCTGTGTTGTAGACAAAGGTAATTCCCGCCTCTTCCATCAAAGCGATTCTTCTGTCAATCACTCTCTTGTCCAACTTCATATTGGGAATACCATAGCGGAGCAGACCGCCTGCCCTATCGCTTCTCTCGTACACAGTAACCTTGTGACCTCTGCGGTTTAAGTACAGCGCCGTAGAAAGTCCGGAAGGGCCGCTACCGATAATTGCCACCGTTTTGCCGGTGCGCACAGCAGGCTCCTTCTCCACCACCAAACCATTCTCAAAGGCGTTCTCAATAATCGTCTTTTCGTTTTCCTTCGTAGAGACAGCCGGCTGGTGCAAACCGCAGGTGCAAGCCGCTTCGCACAGAGCAGGACATACCCTGGAGGTAAACTCCGGGAACGGGTGTGTCTTGGTGAGACGCACGTATGCCTGCTGGTAATTGCCGTGGTAAACCAAATCATTCACTTCCGGCACCAGGTTGTTCAGAGGACATCCCGAAGCCATACCGGAAATCATAGTTCCCGCCTGGCAAAATGGAATACCGCAATCCATACATCTGGCGCCCTGTTGACTCTGCTCTTCCAGTGTTAAACGTCCGTGAAACTCATCAAAATTTTTGATGCGCTCCAAAGGAGCAACAACTTCGCCTTCTTTTCTATCATATTCTAAAAATCCTGTCGCTTTTCCCATTTGTCGATTCCCCCTTTCCTATGCCTTCTTCTGACCTGTATGAGCATAAAACGCTTCAATCTGCGCTTCTGTCTTTGACATTCCCTGTTCCTCAAACTGTGCAATGAGATGCAGCAAATCCTTGTAGTCCTTTGGAATGACCTTCTTAAACTTCGGCAGATAATCTTCGTAATGTTCTAAAATTTCCTTTGCCTTCTTAGAATCGGTATGAGCAACATGGGCCGTGAGGATATCTCTCAGTTCTGCCTGATCCGTCTTGTTCTCCAAACGTTCCATCAATACCAGTTCTTTGTTCAGGTTCTTGTACAGACAGTTGTTTTCATCCAATACAAAAGCCACACCACCGGACATACCGGCAGCAAAATTCTTGCCTGTAGGCCCTAGAATTACGGCACGACCGCCTGTCATATACTCGCAACCGTGTTCTCCAACGCCCTCAACAACAGCAGTGGCGCCGGAATTACGAACACAGAATCTCTCACCGGCCATACCGGAGATATAAGCCTCTCCACTGGTAGCACCATACAGCGCAACATTGCCCACAATGATATTCTCCTCAGAGTCATATGCCGCCTCCTTGGGAGCATGTAACACAAGCTTACCGCCGGAGAGTCCCTTACCAAAGTAATCATTGGAATCTCCGCAGAGATTCAAGGTCAGACCCTTGGGAATAAATGCGCCAAAACTCTGTCCACCGGCTCCCTTACAGTTTACAACCAGAAAGTCTTCCTCCAACCCCTCCGGATTGTTTCTGGTGAGTTCTGCTCCAAGCAGTGTACCAAAGGCACGGTCTGTATTGGAAACCGTTACATTGATTGTAGCTTTTCCGTCACCCTTCAGTGCCTTTACAACACTTTTATCTTTCAGAACAACCATCTCATCTTTGGTGGTTTCCAACTTAAAGTCATAGGCATGGTCCGGTTGGAAGGTTGCATTTTCCTTGGAGGTCTCTGTAAGAATGCCGGAAAGGTCAACCTGGACATCCCCAGATACCTCTTTTTGTTTCAGCAAATCGGTGCGTCCCACCATCTCATCCACGGTGCGAACACCTAAGCGCGCCATATATTCTCTCAACTGCTGTGCAATGAACAACATGAAGTTTTCCACATATTCCGGCTTACCTTCAAACTTCTTGCGAAGTTCCGGATTCTGGGTGGCAACACCCATTGGGCATGTATCCAGATTGCACACTCTCATCATGACACAACCCATAGTTACCAGTGGAGCCGTGGCAAATCCAAATTCCTCTGCCCCAAGCAGTGCCGCAATTGCCACATCTCTACCACTCATAAGCTTGCCGTCTGTCTCAATGACAACTCGACTGCGCAGACCATTGGCCAGAAGTGTCTGATGTGTCTCAGCCAATCCCAGCTCCCATGGAAGTCCGGCGTTGTGGATGGAACTAAGAGGAGCTGCCCCCGTACCTCCGTCGTATCCGGAAATCAGAATAACCTGTGCTCCTGCTTTGGCAACACCTGCCGCAACCGTTCCCACACCTGCCTCAGACACTAGTTTTACGGAGATTCTGGCCTGCTTGTTTGCACACTTTAAATCGTAAATCAGCTGAGCCAAATCCTCGATGGAATAGATATCGTGATGTGGTGGCGGAGAAATCAGAGATACACCGGGTGTGGAATGTCTCGTCTTTGCAATCCACGGATATACCTTCTTGGCAGGCAAATGTCCACCTTCTCCCGGCTTTGCACCCTGAGCCATCTTAATCTGGATTTCCTTTGCGGAAATCAAGTATTTACTTGTCACACCAAAACGGCCGGAAGCCACCTGCTTAATGGCAGAGCAACGATCCTCCGCCGTGCCTGCAGATGCCAAACGCTCATCACTTTCACCACCCTCGCCGGAATTGGATTTTCCGTGAAGATGATTCATAGCAATAGCCAGAGTCTCATGCGCTTCCTGAGAAATGGAACCGTAGGACATAGCACCTGTTTTAAAACGCTTTACAATATTTTCCACCGGCTCTACTTCGTTGATGTCAATGCCCTGCTCCGGGAAATTGAAGTCCAAAAGATTTCGTAAATAACCGGACTGCTCCTGGTCAATCATCTTGGTATAAGTGACAAACTTGTCATAATCCCCTTCTCTGGTTGCAGCCTGCAACATATGAATGGTACGAGGATTGTATCTGTGCTCCTCGCCCTGAGCACGCATCTTGTGACGTCCCACTGCATCCAGGGTCATATCTGCGCTAAGTCCCAACGGGTCAAAAGCCTTTGTGTGTTGCTCGTCTGTGTGACGGGCAATATCCTCCAAGGTGATACCTTCGATACGAGATACTGTACCGGGGAAATACTTCTCAATCACATCATTGCTGATACCGATAGCCTCAAACATCTTGCTACCCTGGTAAGACTGGATGGTAGAAATACCCATCTTGGACGCAATCTTAACAATGCCGGAAAGCACTGCATTGTCGTAATCTTCCACTGCTGCATGATAATCCTTGTCCAGGCTGGCATCATCGATAAGCTCCTTGATGGTGGCATGGGCCAGATAAGGATTGACTGCACTGGCACCGAATCCCAACAATGTGGCAAAATGATGTACCTCTCTCGGCTCTCCTGACTCCAGAATCAATGACATCGCTGTACACTTCTTTGTCTTAACCAGATGGGTATGCACTGCAGATACTGCCAAAAGAGATGGCAACGCCACATGGTTTTCATCCACACCACGGTCGGAAAGAATCAGAATGTTGGTTCCGTTTCGATATGCCTTATCCACCTCTACAAAGAGATGATCCAGTACACGGTTGATTGGAGTGCTCTTATAATAGGTAATGGAGACCTTGCTCACCTTAAAACCGTCTCTGTTCATATTCTCTATTTTCATCAGATCCAGATCCGTCAAGATAGGATTCTGGATTTTCAACACCTGACAGTTCTCTTCCTTTTCCTCCAATAGGTTACCGTTTTTACCTACATATACAGTGGTGGAAGTAACAATCTTCTCTCGCACCGCATCAATAGGCGGATTGGTAACCTGAGCGAATTGCTGCTTAAAGTAGTAGAACAATGGCTGATACTGCTTTGACAATACAGCGATTGGTGTGTCAACACCCATAGCTCCAATCTGCTCTGAACCATTTAATGCCATGCAACGAATGCTCTCACGACAGTTTTCATAGGTATAGCCAAAGGCCTTTTGGAGACGCTTTCTCTCCTGATGTTCATACTCAATGGGCTTGCTGTTAGGAATCTTTAACTCCTTCAAGGTTACCAGCTTGCTGTCCAGCCATTCTCCATAGGGTTCCTTAGAGGCATAATAGTCCTTCAACTCCTCATCCAAGATAATTTTGCCACGAGTGGTATCTACCAAAAGGAGTTTGCCCGGATGGAGACGCTCTTTTTTCACAATATGCTTCTCATCTAAATCCAGCACACCAACCTCAGAGGACAGAATCAGTCTTCCGTCGTCCATAACATAATATCTGGAAGGACGCAGACCGTTGCGATCCAAGATTGCTCCCATCACATCTCCGTCAGAAAACAGGATAGAAGCCGGACCGTCCCATGGCTCCATCATGGTTGCATAATACTGGTAAAAGTCTCTTCCCTCCTGGGAAATAGTATCGTTGTTAGCCCACGGCTCCGGAATCATAATCATAGCCACCAAGGGAAGAGGCATGCCGCTCATAACAAGAAATTCCAGAGTGTTGTCAAGCATTGCAGAGTCGGATCCCATAGTTGGAATTACCGGCAATACCTTGGTCATATCATCCCCGGAGAATGCACCGGAATGAATGGTCTCCTCTCTGGCAAGCATTTTATCCACATTGCCCTTAATCGTGTTAATCTCACCATTGTGCACAATAAAACGATTCGGATGTGCCAGCTTCCAGGACGGATTGGTATTGGTAGAGAAACGGGAGTGCACCATGGCAATGGCCGACTCATAATCCTTATCCTCCAAATCCACAAAAAAGGTGCGGAGCTGTCCCACCAAAAACATTCCCTTGTAGACAATGGTTCTGCAGGAAAGGGATACCACATAAGTATTGTCATTACTCTGCTCAAACACACGACGAATAATATACAGCTTGCGGTCGAAATCCAAATCTGTTTTCATGGAAGGATCTCTCTTAACAAATGCCTGCATAATAATAGGCATGCATTCTCTTGCCTTCTGTCCCAGCACTTCCGGGGCAGTCTTAACTTCACGCCAGCCCAAGAAATCCAAGCCTTCCTTGGCAACAATAACTTCAAACATTTTCTTTGCCTGAGCAAGTTTCAACTCATTCTGTGGGAAGAAAAACATACCCACGCCGTATTCTCTCTTTTTGCCGATTTCAAAGCCCGCCTTTTTACATTGCTTTGCCAAAAATTTGTGAGGAATCTGGGTGAGAATACCTACACCATCACCGGTCTTGCCTTCCGCATCTTTACCGGCACGATGTTCCAATCTCTCAACAATCTTAAGAGCATCATCCACAAGTGCATGACTGGCCTTTCCATTCATATCTACAACTGCGCCGATACCACAGTTGTCATGTTCAAAATCCTTCCTGTATAAATTCATTATTTATCCTCCTTTGCTCGTGCCGCTTTTACAAATCCATCAAACAATGGATGTGGTTCATCCGGACGGGATTTAAACTCCGGATGGGCCTGAGTAGCCACAAAAAACGGATGATCTTTTAACTCAATCATTTCTACAATTCTGCCGTCCGGAGAAAGCCCTGACAAAACCATGCCATTCTTCGTCAGCACCTCTCGATAATCATTGTTCACCTCATAGCGATGTCTGTGACGCTCTGAGATGTTTTCCTTCCCATAAAGTTCATAGGCCTTGGATGTCTTATCAAGCACACATGGGTATGCACCCAAACGCAGGGTTCCTCCCAGATTCTCCACCCCTTCCTGATCCGGCATCAAGGCAATCACAGGATTCGGCGTGGTCTCATCCAACTCGATGGATGCTGCGTCCAATCCAACCACATGTCTGGCAAATTCCACAATGGATAGTTGCATTCCCAGACACAGACCCAAAAACGGTATCTTGTTTACTCTGGCATACTCAATGGCAACAATCATGCCCTCAATACCTCTGGGTCCAAAGCCTCCCGGCACCAAAATACCGGAAACATCATTTAACACAAAATCAACATTTTCTTCTGTGAGTTCTTCCGAGTCAATCCACTTGATATTTACCTTGGTCTTGTTGGCAATACCACCGTGATTCAAGCTTTCCACCACACTGAGATATGCGTCGTGCAGTGCCACATATTTACCCACCAGAGCTATGGTAATTTCTTTTTCCGGATTCTGGAAATCCTCCACCATCTGTTTCCACTTAGAAAGATCCGGTTCCGGGCATGGAATCTGTAAGCACTCACAGACTGCCTCTGCCAAATGCTCCTCCTCCATCATCAGAGGAACCGCATAGAGAGATTCCGCATCCAGATTCTGCAGTACGTGAGACTTCTTCACATTGCAAAACAGTGCAATCTTTTCCTTCATGGCATCATCCACAGGATAATCGGAACGACAAACCAAAATATCCGGCCATATACCCATAGACTGCAATGCCTTTACCGAAGTCTGGGTGGGCTTTGTCTTCATCTCTCCCGAAGCCTTTAAATATGGAATCAGTGTCACCTGAATCATGATGGCATTTTCTCTTCCCACCTCAGCCTGAAACTGACGGATTGCTTCCAAGAAGGGCTGGCTCTCAATGTCTCCCACGGTACCACCAATCTCAATGATGGAAATGGTGTTTTCCTCTTCCGACTTAGCTCTGTAGAAGTGTTCCTTAATCTCATTGGTAATGTGAGGAATCACCTGAACAGTGCCCCCGCCGTAATCTCCGTGTCTTTCCTTATTTAACACAGACCAGTAGATTTTACCGGTGGTCACGTTGGAATTGTAGTCCAAACACTCATTGATAAATCTCTCATAGTGGCCCAAATCCAAATCGGTCTCCGTGCCATCATCTGTGACAAAAACCTCTCCATGCTGAATGGGATTCATCGTTCCCGGGTCCACGTTGATATATGGGTCAAACTTTTGCATAGTGACATGATATCCCCTTGCCTTCAGCAGTCTACCCAAAGATGCGGCGGTAATTCCCTTTCCCAAGCCGGAAACAACACCACCTGTTACAAATACATACTTAACCATTTTTCCTACCTCTCTATCTTAACAACCACTTGCTCCATAATTTGCAAGCACTCGGGCAGAGGGATCATTTACATCACAGCCCTCCCAAGCTTTGTTTGGCATCCAGAAGTCCACCACCATCTTGGCCTGATTCGGATAATATTTCTCAAACAAATCCCGATATAACAAGGATTCCTTTGTAAATGGTGTGGCAAAATCATATTTGGCACACCCCTGTTCAAACGCTTCATCCGAATACACAGACTCTGCATACTCTTTCAAATAATCCACCATGGAATGACCCACAGCATCAGAAAAGGCCGCCTTTTCTCTCATCAAAATAGACTCCGGTAAGTAATCTCCCTCAAAGGCTTTTCGCAGCAAGTACTTACCCTTGTTGTATACATTCATCTTCTTGGCCGGATCAACACTCATGACATATTCCACAAAATCTAAGTCTCCAAAGGGAACTCTTGCCTCCAGAGAATGTACGGAGATGCACCGGTCTGCCCGAAGCACATCATACATATAAAGTTCCCGCACTCTCTTTTCAGATTCCTTCTGGAATTCCTCGGGGCTGGGGGCAAAATCCGTATATTTATATCCGAAAAGTTCATCGGAAATCTCTCCTGTCAAAAGCACACGAATGTCCGTGGTCTCGTGAATCGCCTTACAGATGGAATACATACCTACACTGGCACGAATGGTGGTAATGTCATAGGTTCCCAGCGCCGCAATCACCTCCGGCAACACTGCAATGACATCCTCCTTAGTAATGATGATTTCCTGATGCTCACTGCCTATGTAATCTGCCACTTCCTTGGCATACTTTAAGTCGATGGCATCCGTGTTCATACCAATGGCAAATGTCTTAATGGGTTTCTTTAACATCTTGGCTGAAATGGCACACACCAGAGAACTGTCAAGACCACCTGACAGCAAAAATCCCACCGGGGCATCGGCGTCCAGGCGCTTCTCCACACCCGCCACCAGCTTGTCATGAATGTTTTTACAAATGGTATCCAAATCATCATGACAAACCTCTTTTACCTGTGTCATATCTCTATAGCAAACAAATTCTCCGTTGGCATAATAGTGCCCCGGCGGGAAAGCCTTCACCTCTTGGCAGATGCCTACCAGGTTTTTTGCCTCACTGGCAAATACGATGGTATCGTCCTTATATCCGTAAAACAGCGGACGGATTCCGATGGGGTCTCTTGCCGCAACAAGCTCCTTTTTCTCACTGTCATAAAGAATCAGGGCAAACTCCGCATCCAGCTTCTCAAACATTTCCACCCCGTACTCCTCATACAAAGGCAATAAAATCTCACAGTCTGAGTCGCTCCTAAAAGTATATTTTTCTGACAAGGTTTCCTTCCATTTGCGAAAACCATATATTTCACCGTTGCAGACGAGCATATTATGATTCAATGTAAAAGGCTGCATCCCCTCTTCTGTCAATCCCATAATGGAAAGTCTCTCAAATCCCATAATGCCGCCATCGAATGTGATGATTCTCTGCATATCCGGGCCTCGGGAAATGGTCTTATTAAAATTGGCTGTAAATTCCTCCTTTGAAATCTTTGTTCCCAGGCTAGCCATAATTGAACACATAACATGTACCTCCTATCTGTTTGTAAATAAAAAAAGACAAAGGGGCCACAAAAATGTGACTCCTTTGTCATTCATAAATAGCATAATAAACTATTTTTGTGAAAAACACAAGGATTATTTTTTATTTCATAATTTTTCTAATTTACTCCACATCCTGAAGTGCTGCGAAATCCTCCTCACCGGTACGAATTTTAACAACTTTCTCAACAGGATATACAAAAATCTTTCCGTCTCCCACATGACCTGTGTAAAGAACTTTCTTGGCAGCTTCGATAACAGATTCTACCGGAATCTTGCTGACAACCACCTCAACCTTAACCTTTGGAAGTAAGGTTGCATCCATCTCAACACCACGATATTTCTCGCCGACACCCTTCTGGATACCGCAACCCATAACCTGTGTCACTGTCATACCGGTAACGCCCAAGTCGTTCATGGCTTTCTTTAACTTCTCGTATCGAGTCAATTTTGCAATGATAACCACCTTGCTGATACCTGTGCTCGGGAATCCCGGATTTACTACCTGAACGGCTGCATCCTTCTTCACATCGGATGCCTTCTCGTAATCCTCTTCGCCAAGGTCTGTGTTCTCATTCATATCCATGGTCATTGTGTTTGAAATATCCATTAAGCTGAAGCCTGCATATGCAGATGGAAGACCATGCTCTGTTGCATCCAAACCTGTAATTTCTTCCTCTTCAGAAACACGGAGTCCATTGGTTGCCTTAATTGCAAGGAAAGTAATGGTAATGGTCACTGCTGTCCAAGCTGCTACAGCCAGCACACCGAGAAGCTGCAATCCCAAAAGTTTGAAACCGCCGCCGTAGAAAAGACCTACCATAGTGTTGCCTGCTGCATCTGCAATACCATATCCGGGAGCAGAATCTGTGGCAAAGAGACCAACAGCGATGGTTCCCCAGATACCATTTAAACAGTGAACTGCAACGGCACCAACCGGGTCATCCACGTGAAGTTTGTAATCCAAAAGCCATACGCCAAATACTACCAAGATACCGGCTACAAAACCAATGATAACTGCTCCAAGAGCATCTGTGACATCACAAGGCGCTGTGATCGCTACCAAACCTGCAAGGGAAGCATTTAAACTCATAGAAACATCAGGCTTTCCATATTTCAGCCATGTGAGCATCATACAGGTGACGGTGGCCACTGCCGGTGCAACGGTTGTTGTAAGGAAGATAGAGCCCAGCTGCTCAACAGAGGTTGCTGCTGCTCCGTTAAATCCATACCAACCAAACCAGAGAATAAATACACCAAGGGCACCCAGTGGAAGGTTATGTCCCGGAAATGCATTTACTTTTACAATCTTGCCTGAGCTGTCTTTCTTAAATTTACCAATTCTTGCGCCAAGAATCTTAGCGCCAATTAAGGCAGAGATACCACCTACCATATGTATTGCACATGAGCCTGCAAAATCGTGGAAACCAAGCTGTGCTAACCAGCCACCTCCCCCGATCCAATGAGCTTCAATCGGGTAAATAAGTGCTGAGATAATGGCGGAATATATACAATAAGACAGGAACTTTGTTCTCTCTGCCATGGCACC
>JAQXIY010000019.1 GCA_029008035.1 Lachnospiraceae bacterium | reverse complement strand
CTGTCTGTCTGTCTGTCTGTCTGTCTGTCTGTCTGTCTGTCTGTCTGTCTGTCTGTCTGTCTGTCTGTCTGTCTGTCTGTCTGTCTGTCTGTCTGTCTGTCTGTCTGTCTGTCTGTCAAAATTATACTTTGCATCATTCACATCGTCAACCGCTTTCTTTATTATTTGTCCGTAATTGTGAATTGATAATCTCTCAATTCCTCCAGTTGCAAAGGCTATGTTATATTTTTTCAATTAATAAATTGCTTATCGTATAGACCCGCAACCACTCTTGACTAATGACAATTATATAATAGATATTCCTATTTGGGGCTTATTAGTTTAGTTAATCATACCATTCTTACTCTGGCATTATCTCCTAATAGTTCTCAGCATATCGACTAACAGCCTAGGGTTCAAACTTTCAATCATTAGGTGGTTATTCTCTCGTATTGGTCGAATAATAAACCCAACAATGAAATTTGTAAAGATGGCTGTTGCCAAAGATGCGATTGCAGCGCCATTCACTCCAAAAAGAGGAATCAATATTGCATTTAAAATGATATTAGTAACCGCACCTGACAGATTAATAATCCATAGATATCTCTGCAAATTATTAGCCAACATCCAGACATTTCTCACATTGCCTAATTGGGAAAAAGTGGTGTACCATACTACTATTTTTAATGGAATGATACTCGGATAGTATGCTTTTCCATATAAGATAAGAATAATAAGTTTTGAGAATAGAGACATTACGATACACTGAATAATAGAAATATATACTATTATACTATACAAACGTTTTAGGCTTAACTCAAATGCGTCTCTATTCTCTTTATGATTTTGAAATATTACAGGTCTAAATGAATCAATGATGGCGGTATATACAAATGACGAAATACTAGCACATGAAACAGCAGCGGAATAGAATCCAGTAGCTGCATCATCAATCATCAATTTCAGCATAACTTTATCTGTTTGAGCAAAAATGGTCACCATCATTGCCGATACAATATAGAACTTGCTTTTCGATAGAATCCTTTTTGCTGTTTTCAGTCGAAAGCAAAGTTTATTGCCACCAATATATTTATAGACTACAACCAGGCAAACCGATATGATCAAATAATCCAGCGTATGTGAAGCGGCAAACCAATACACGCTTTTCTGAAATACAAGCATTATAATTTTATAAACGGAAACAAAAAAGTACGCAAACAGCGATACGATAGCCGAATACTTTGAAAGCAATTTTGCTTGAAACCAATAGCGAATCAATTCCGTCGCCTGAAAAATCAACATCACAGAATATATCGCACAAACAATAATTGTTTCTATCTCGTTTCCGTTTGCTATATAGGAAAACGATATCACTCCAAGTATACATAATAAGGAAGATAGTACGCTTAGAGCTATCGTTGTTCCGAGGATATTCCCTTCCTCTTCTGGCGTGTTTGTTATCTCATAAACAAGCACACTATTGAATCCCAGATTGACAAGAGGAACAAAAAATGCTGTAATCGATGCAGCATAATTGATGAGGCCGAAATTGGATGGTCCCAGATATCTTGCGGTCAACATACTGACTACCATTCCAAGCAGGGACTGTATTATTCTGCAGCCAATAATCCAACCAGCATTTTTCACTACTTTATTATTCACATCATCACCTTCAGTTATAGAATAATTGAATGAGTAATATGGTCTTTCAACTTGCCTCAGTACAACACAAATTCAAAAAACAGTGACGTCTCTTGAATGTTGTCTTTTCTGAATGAAGCGTCCCAAACTAGAATAGACCTACAGGAATGCCTATGCGATAAGGATTCCCGTAGGTCTAGAAAATCACAGTCTCCAGAATCTCATGCCAGATGCTTTGAGTTCATCCAGTCTGTACAGGCTCTTGACATCAATAAGAACCTTCTCTTCATCCGGTACATCCTTAAATAAAGTCTTCAGCTGCATTGTGGACATGCTCCTGAATTGATTGTGTCCAACAGCAACAATCAGACAGTCTGCTTTCGGCAGTTCTTCAAACGGAACCAAATCCACACCATACTCGTGCTTTGCAACCTCAGCATCAGCCCAAGAATCGGAGACGATAGGATTAATCTCGTATTCCTTCAGTCTCTTGATAATATCAACGACTTTGCTGTTTCTGGTATCAGGGCAGTTCTCCTTAAAGGTAATACCTAAAATGACGACATTCGCCTTCTTTGGAGCAAGTCCAGCCTCAATCATCTGTTTGATAGCCGCATCTGCAACGAAGGCTCCCATGCTATCATTAACCTTTCTACCGTTCAAAATGATCTGGCTGTGATAGCCGAGCTTCTCGGCGGCATTAGTCAGATAATACGGATCCACTCCAATACAATGGCCACCAACAAGACCCGGTTTGAATCCCAGTGCATTCCACTTAGAATTCATTCCGTAGATTACCTCATCGGTATCAATACCCATTCTATCGCAGATCATTGCAACTTCATTGACAAATGCAATGTTAATATCACGCTGGCTGTTCTCTACTACCTTAACAGCTTCGGCTGTTTTAATTGTGGAAACAGGAACAGTACCAGCTTTGATAACAATATCATATACCTTCTTAATCTCGGTTGCCGATTCTTCATCCATACCGGAAACAATCTTACGGATACTGGTCAGTGTATGTACTCTATCACCAGGATTGATGCGCTCAGGAGAATAACCAATCTTCCAGTCAACGCCACACTTAAGACCAGATTCCTTCTCAATGATTGGGACACAGATATCCTCTGTAACGCCAGGATAAACAGTTGACTCAAAAACAACGATTGTACCCGGAGTGATATTCTGACCAACAGTACGGGAAGCGCCTTCAACAGGTCTAAGATCAGGTGTGGTATCGTCATTTACCGGTGTCGGTACCGCAACGATAATAAACTTTGCTTCCTTCAAACGAGCCGGATCTGCTGTAAAATCGACGGTTGTATTCTTGATTGCGTCACCAACCTCATTAGTTGAGTCAATACCGTTACGATATTCTTCTACACGTTTTTTATTGATATCAAACCCGATAACATTAATATGTTTTGCGAACTCCACCGCAATAGGCATACCAACATAACCAAGTCCGACAAGTGCCAGCTTCTCTTTACCAGAAATGAGACCGTTGTAGATAGTGTTGAATTCCATTTTCTTACTTACTCCTTATTCTTTTTGTCGTTCAGTCATTGGCTTTTAATTGCGAGTTTATCAAACGAAACATCGCAACTAAGCCCTAGTTAACTACTATATTTATTCTTATAAAAACGTCTCTTTTTGGAGACGCCGCTGTCTTATCTAATTGCTTTCTTCAGTTCGGATACAACCAAATTCACATCTTCTTTGCTTTTATACGGATCAAGAGGAAGACTAAGGACTGTCGCACAAAGCTTCTCAGTCACAGGACAATCCGCATTGGCAGAATCTGTTCCTTTGAACGCTCCCTGTAGATGCATAGGCTTTGCATAGTAGACCATTGATGGGATACCCACAGCTTTCAGCTTTGTCTGTACTTCTTTACGGTCAACATCAGCAGGGAGCTGAACTGTATACTGTGCCCATGAGCTGTAGTAGCCTTCTATTACTTCAGGCAATACAAGGCCAGTATCTTTCAGTCCTTCCGTGTACCAATCTGCTACCTTATTCACATCAGAAAGCTCATAGTCTACAAAAGCCTTAAACTTTGGAAGCAGGATAGCTGCCTGAATCGTGTCTAAACGACTATTCTTTCCAATACGAATATTGTAATATTTCGCGTTGGGGTCATTAGGATTGCTTGTATCTTTTCCGTGTACACAGATAGAGCGAATCAAATCAGCCCACTCATCATTATCGGTAAAGATTGCACCCCCATCTCCATAGCATCCTAAAGGCTTTGCCGGGAAGAATGATGTGGTAGAGATATCACCAAAGCTACAAGCCATTTTTCCATCTATACTTCCGCCAAATCCCTGTGCACCATCTTCCAGCAGGAGTAAATTGTATTTTTTACAGATTTCCTTAATTGCAGGATAATCTGCTGGTAGGCCGAAAAGGTCAACAGCTACAACCGCTTTTGCATTATATTTCCCTTCTGCAACAACCTTTTGAATGGCTTCTTCCAGTTTTACTGGGTCAATATTGTACGTCCCTGAATCTACATCAACATAGATAGGGGTTGCACCTTCATCAGCAGGACATTCACCTGATGAGAAGAAGGTGAAGTCGGGAACAAAAACCGCATCTCCCTTTCCTACCCCCCATGCTCTCATAGCGATTGTAATGGCATCAGTACCATTTGCGCATGTAATGCAATGCTTAACTCCTACATATTCAGCAATCGCTATTTCTAGTTCTTTGACTTCTGGTCCAGAGATGAAATGCGCTGAAGCCGCAACACTCAGCATCTTTGCATCTATCTGAGACTTGAGCACCTCATATTGTTTTGGCAAATCTCTAAATTGCATTTACTTGACCTCCTCCAGACCATCGTCTGTTTCTTTATATTCTCGTCCACATTTTGAGCATACAAGGTTATCCGGCAGTAACTCGCCACATTCGCATGCCCAGCCTTTTCTTTTTGCAGGTACGCCAAGCATAAGCGCATGAGATGGTACATTTGACGTCACTACTGCTCCGGCACCAATGAGTGCCCACTTTCCAATCTTATGGCCACAAACAATTGTTGCGTTAGCACCAATACTAGCACCCTCTTCAACAACCGTTTTCTTATAACCGGCATGACCCTTCGGATACTTCGCTCTTGGAGTCAGGTCATTTGTGAATACACAAGATGGGCCACAGAAAACATAATCTTCAAGCTCTACACCTTCATAGAGGGAAACGTTGTTCTGCACCTTTACACCATTTCCAACTTTTACATTATTAGAAACATTCACATTCTGGCCAAATGAGCAATTCTTACCAATTCTAGCTCCAGACTGGACGTGGCAGAAATGCCAGACTTTTGTACCTTCACCAATCTCTACATTGTCATCTACAATGCTGGTTGGATGTACAAAATAGTTGCTCATCTCAGTTCACCTTCACCAAATCTTCCAACAAAATCCATTGTAGAGCAGTTATCAAGAGGCAACTTTACAGGACGATGTTCTGCCGCAGATTTGTAAATGGCAAGGACAAGTTCAAGTGCTCTTTTTCCTGCTTCTCCATCAACATAAGGATGACGACCGGTCTGAATAGCATCGATAACATCTGCATAAAGTGGAGTATGACCAAAACCATATACGTTCGGAGGATTTTCTCCGTAGGTCTTTTTTACATATTCCGGGTCATCCAAGCCATCTGCAAAGTTCCATTCTTCAATAATATTGTCGGAGGTTCCTGCTGCCTTAGCCGTTCCATTCTGACCGAAGATATACAGGGTTTCTTCAAGATTCTTCGGATAAACATTTGTGGTGCCTTCAATCAAACCATAAGAGCCGTTGGAGAACTTCACAAGAGCCATGCCGAGATCTTCTGCTTCTAGGTAAGGATGTTCAAGCTGATCTGTGTAAGCCATAACCTCCTCAATATCATCACCCATCATCCAGCGAAGAAGATCAATGTTATGGATACACTGGTTCATTAGACAACCGCCATCCTGGGCCCATGTACCGCGCCATGGAGCCTGTTCATAATAACTCTTTCCACGGTTCCATCGAACATGTGCAGCTCCGTGAGAGAGTTTACCGAATCTGCCCTCTTCCAAGGCTTTTCTGATGTATTGAACTGACTTGTTGAATCTGTTCTGGTGATTTGCACACACCAGCACCCCTTTATCCTTGCCTGCCTTAATAATTGCATCGGCATCAGCAATGGAAAGAGCAATAGGTTTTTCAATTATCACGTTACAGCCAGCAGCAATACATTCCAGTGCAATAGCAGCATGCTTTCCAGATTCCGTTGCAATTGCAACAAGCTCAGGTTTCTCCTTCTCAAGCAGTTCCTTATAATCTGTGTACTTGCGTACATTTTCAAGACCAAACTTCTTTGACTTCTCCTCCATGGCCTCTGGGAGAACGTCGCACATAGCTACAAAATCAAGCTCGTTGTTTTTTGCTGCCTCAATGTGATTTGGGCTAATGCGGCCACAACCGATTAATGCGTACTTCATATTTCTACCTCGCTTTTATATGTTCAATTGGAAAATCTATGTTAATAGCATCAAACTCAACTATGCACTCAAAGTGTTATAGTTCAAGCATATCACCGATTTTTATATTCCATTCTTCCGGTAAAAAATAGCCTAATCCAGATTTGGGATACAGTGTAAATTCTCCAAAGTATATCCGTCCACCGATATTGTACATGTCAATCCGAGAAAAACGAGTACCGCGGGAAAATTCTCTAGCAATTTCCAACATCTTCTCATAATTATCAGGCTCTGGTGTTTTTAAGCCATGTGGGAAGCCTTCTCCTAACCCAAGTCCAGTAAATGGTTGAAGATTCCAATCTACATCATAAAAATCGATAGTCTCCCGAGTGGATCTGTCTTTAATGACCTGACAATAGGTCGGTTTCCCACTAAAACAGTAAAACTTGTAATCAATCAGATCTTCACCTTCAGAGGTCTCCAGTAGCTCTTCCGCAAAAACCACTCTGTGTACATCTCTATAAGGCCACTCTCTGCTGGGAATATAGGCATCCCGTTCCAGGTGTGTTTTCAGCTTTGTTCTGGCAGCTTCTCTGTCCAGTTTATTTTTATTCCGGCAAATTACTACGCCACCGGAGTCATGATTGCACTTCAGAACAAACCTATTCGGCAAAGCATCAAAGTCAATATCTTCCGCTCTATCCCAAACTCCCAACAAGGGAATTACATATTCTGCACCGATGCGCTCTGCGACTATGCCCTTCATCAGGTATTTATCTACCAGAGAACAATATTCTGGATTTCGATCATGAAGCTTTAGCCACTGCAGTTTTTCGGAGAATGTCACAGGGTTATTTAGATTCAGCTTTTGTCCTGTTTCGCATCGATAAACTAATTTAAGATACTTATCGTCCGGAATCCATCCAAGATGACCATTTTGTCCCAATGGTAGTATCATCCTAGATGGTGTTTTTAATAATTTAATTGCTGTTCTGATTTTCGATATATTCATCTTCCATCCTCCAGTCGTCAAATATTCCCAAGATAGTCATCAGGAAACACATATGGGAAAAGCCGTACAACCAGATACTCCCAACTCCCAAAAACAATTCCACAATCATTGCAGCAAAGGTCATACGCACAACATACAGTTTACCAGCATTGCGGGTCCTTAAGTTTCTGATGATACCGAAAAAATAACGAATAAGGGGTACAAACAAAATGAACAAACCAATAATTCCAGTACAGGACAACACTTCGATATATGTCGAATGCGAGTATGTACCAAATTGGGAGAATACACGATATTGGTTAAAGCCTATTCCCAGAATCGGATGATCCTTCCAGAGAGTAATGCCGTCGGTATACATCGTAATTCTCTTGAAATTGCTCTCGTTGTCAGAGAAAAGTTTCATCATGCGCAAAAAAGTGTCCGAACCGAGATAGTATTTTGTGATGTACCAACCACCGGCAATGCAGCAGGCAACAATTCCAAGGAAAATTGTCAACTTTTTTGCGATTCCTTCCTCCCCTTTATCTGTCAGCAGAGCATAAGCCCAGAGTAAGAGAAAGATTCCTGCCGAAAGCAAGAATTTCCGGCTGCCGGTCAGAAAGATAACATAAATGAATACCAACATGAGTACGCCTTTAAAAATAAAACGATTCATAGCCCGTTTTCTTGTGGCGACAAGCGCATACATTCCCATTAGTATTACGTGTGCCAGTGAATTAGGATTGTTTTGGGGACTCATTGTAGTGGCTACAACGCCACTATTGAAATATGGCTGACCCCAAAATATGGTTTGCACCATACAGACGAAAGCCACAATTACTATCGGTCCCAAAATCCATTCCCAGCTTTCATCTCTGTAAGAAATAATCGAACAATCTAACAATACGATAATAAACTCGAAATATGTTATCATTGACGAAACAAATAAACTTCGATCAGTAGCTACAATGAGCCCAGAAAAAAAAGCAAAAACACCATATACTATCAATATCTTAACAACTGGATGTACTGCACTGAAAATTCTTCTTGCAGGCAATCCAGCTAAACATGATACGGTCAACAACAGTACAGATCCGTACAAAATGATTGGTACATCCGTTCTGGATTCTTTATACCAACACAAGTACAGCAAAAAAACTGTAAATATGAATTTACGGATTGTTTGTATTCTTAAAAACCTCATAATTCACTACACTCATCAATACAGGAAATGAGATACTTCTCCAACGAATTTGTATAATTCTCTGCATTATAGTTTTCGATGACAGCTTTCCTTCCGTTTTCGCCCATCTGCTTTACGGCATCGGGATGGTCAATCATCCAGTCAATTTGTTTGGCGATTTCCTGAACGTCATCCGGTTTGACTGTACAGCCAAAGTGAAGTTCATCATTCAACTTACGCAGACCCGGGAAATCGGAAATGAGTATCGGCAGACCCACACTCATATACTCCCAAAGCTTAACAATGTTTTCACCGGGGCAGTAGTAATAAGCTTCCGTTGGTTGCAACAGGACAATGCCAATATCGGCATTTACAAGATGATTTGTCAGGTTTCTCCATGCAACGCGCCCATTCCATACAACATTCGGATAAGACTGAATTCTCTTCTTCAGTTCCTCATCTTTTGTATCACCTATGACCTGTAATTGCACGTTGGAATGAGTGCACAGCTGGATAGCCTCCGCTGCTTCTATGATTCCTCGATCCCAAGTGATGGTACCGACATAGATTAATGTGTGAACATCCTCTCTGACAACCCTTTGAGGCAGATTGCCAAAGAACTCTCTGGAAGGCATATTAGGTAGCAAGAAAGTCCTGTCTCCATACTTCTCTACCACCGTTCTATCGGCACATATCCTGCCGCTGAGCTGGCTGACACAATGATGCTCATACATCCACCATAGTTTCGCAATAATACCCTTAAAAGGCGCTAACAAAGGAAATTTTCGGGGAATCCTTGATTTCAGTTTCTCTTCATAGTTTTCATGAGAATCAAATAGGCACACTTTCCCCTTTTTCTGTAGCTTTACAGCAAGAGAAAGTAGCCCAGGGTCATGAAAGATATACAAATCCCCGTTTGCAGCCATACACTGGTGAAAACAGTCTTTTGTTTTATTCTCGCATTGATAAATTACTATATTATCATACTTTGCCTTTGCTTCTTCATTATGTGCATATACTATAACTTGATGTCCATGTTCTGCTAAGTGCACGGCTTCAAGTTCAACCACTCTATTGTCATCTGCTCTGTGGCGATTGCTATATAGAACAATTTTCATTTCTCTACCCCCTACTTATGTTCAGTGTTGCCCATTCATCGCCTTCTTATATTTTCCGTAGTATAACGCCCATTTCGCAGATTTCATCAAGGACGGGTAGCACTTTCCATTTGTCATATATCGAAACAGTACCACCTGTCCCTTCGCCAGACGATACAGCGCCTGCAGACCATTGATCCAATACCGATGTTTAATCTGATCCATTGGAATTTCTTGATTTATAGGCATTCCAAGGGCTCTGCGCAACAACGTATAGTCCGTTACTTCCTCAATCAATCCATGCTGCATCCAGAATCTCGGATTTAACTCAATGAGTTTAAAACAATTAGTATTTTCATCGAATACAAACTCCATTTCAAAGGCGCCCACATAATCCAGCGCTTTCAAGATAGCTTCGGTTGCCGTTAGGAGTTTCTCCGGCACATCAGAAAAGGTTTCAACAACATCGCCGTTCCCGGTCTTTGGAGGATGCTGTAGCACTTTTCGAGTCACCACAAACTGTTTGAATTCCAAATCGTACCAGCCGCACACAGATACATTATGGGTGTCCTTAGTACTGAGCAGTTCCTGGTAACTCCACATGTCCCTGGTGAGGCCCTGCGAAATAAACGAAGCTTCTACCTTTTGGGCTTCCTCTTCGGAATGAACGATTTCAAGCCGTGGCAACTTTCGATTACCTTCCCAAGACTTGTTGACGCGAATTACATATTCAGCTCCAAATTCTTTCTTCGGATCGCAATCAGAATCCACCGTCCTGGGAACAGCAATACAATTCAATGCTTCCACGAAACGGTAGAACTTGAATCTGTCAAATATCAATTCATTGTCAAGTCGGGAACCGGTAAAGGAAACCGTATTGGGTAGGTCTCCTTTTTGAATCGCCATGCGAATAGGTTCAATAAACTCCTCTGCCGTCATCAGAATGAGTTTTTTTTCAGATTCTTTCGTGACGGATTTCACCAAATTCACAATGGCGTTCAGGTCATCAATCTTCTTTTTGACCACCGTCTCGCCGCGCATGATAACTTCCGCCATGCTCTTTGCTTGGTCAACATTTGGGTCAATCATAATCACGCTACCGGTAAATCCAATCTTGCGTATACCCCAAACGATTGAACAAGCATTAGTATAGGTCCCAATTGTAATTACCGAATCGAAATTCGATATTTTGCTTCCGCAATCGTTTCTTTTCATGGTCATTCTCCAACATTAATTTTATCTCTCAGCATGTACAGAACAACACTGATGTAGGTGGAATTGGGCATCATGGCATAGTCCAGACGCAGGTTATCAAAATTGATTTCCGGGAACAAACTTTCTGCGTAGCTTGCTGCCGCATCCAAGAATTTAGATTTTTCCCTTACCCGGTTAAAGTACTTCAGATTTCCATTTGTGTTCCTTGTCTTTCTTGTTAACAAGCGTATTCTCGCATTCCAAATGAAATCAGGCAGAATCCCTCTCACTAGCATATATATGGTACGTTTGAAGGGTTCTTTTTTGTCAAAAGCATAACCGTAATGAGAATCAAAGGAAGCAACTAAAGGACTCAGTTCGTGGATAATATCTGCCTGATACTGTCCAGAAACACCCACATATTTTCTTCCCCGATAAGCATCCGCAATCATACTTCTATCAATAAATGGCGTTAGGTAAAACTCCATCTGGTTATGGGCATTACAATTCAGAGCATCACAGTCCGGCATTCGCATTTCGCTATAGTACCTTCTCGTATCAAAATTACTGACGACCTTTCCCCATTTGATTGGTAATAGTCGGTCCATTTTTTCCACGATGGTACGATGTAGTTTGTTGAAATCTTCTTTTGCAAGCACATCTTCCACTGCACAAGGATAGACCTTTGCCTTCATCCACTGCTTGGTACTCACAAGGGGCTTGATGTTCATGTAGTAGTTTCTATAGTTTTCTCCACCCAAACCGTTTAGCGTTAATCCATGGCCGGAAACCGCCTGGCACTTATATTTTCTGGTATAGACCGGACTAAAGGCCCCCATATTGTAAGCACACCGACCGTCAAAGAAGTAGTATCCATCTTTGAGGATGTCTTCCACATCTTCTTCCTGATAGTAGTCCATATTGTGTGTTGGAACGATCTGCAATGGTGTACCCGTCTGCTTCGCCATTTCTTTCACGATTTCTTTCTCAACGTCGTGAATTTTTACGCCTTCTGTGCTGTGGGTATGCAGGTCCAGCTTAAAAGGCCAGCTGCCTTGAGAACCAGCAAATAGCATTCTGCTGTCATAACCGCCCGACAACCCCAGCTCCGGCGGATACTCCCGTGCTATGTTTTCAATTTTCGCAAAGAATTGTTTGATTGTCTCGGCTCGTTCCTTAACGCTCTCTGTTCTGTTGTTGTCTGACTCGGGCACTTGAAAAGGCTCCCATTTATGAACTTCCCAAGCGGAATTACCAGTTCTAGTCTGAGGGATTACTCTTTTCACCTCATTGAAAAGGGTGTTCTCTCCAACGATGTAACCGGTAAGCAGTTTTTCCTGCGCTGTCAGTCTGTCGATTGTCAACCGTTCCATAGATTCAGCCGCCGCTAGGAAAGAAGACGTTACAAATGTTCTGTCCACATCTTCGAACAATTCACAAACATTCAGTGCATCATTAAGAATATGAATCTGACCCTTGCAGTGAATGATTGCGCAATAATTTCCCAACAGTTCATCATATGCCAGGGTGTGGTTGTAGAAATCATGTAGCATAGCCCTGATTGTTTCACTATATCCTAGGCCCCGATAAATCACCGTTCCAACAACATAGATTGCTCCCTCATCTTCTTCATAGAAATTTTCGTAATTCACCAACTGCTTTTGATACAGCAGCAGACCATATGACCCCAAATGAAACTGTTTCGGCTCATGAAAACCCTTTTGGACGTATACATCCTTAACGGAGTTTAACTTTGCCTCATTGAAACTCTGGGTATTATATAAGAAAAAAGCTCCCATGTTCTTACCTCTCTTTGTTACTCTGTAGAAATATCATGTTGCGAAAAAACAATGTTAAGCATTTGGTAGATACATAATCGATACTGCCTACACACTTCTTACACTAAAACTTATTTCAGCCTATGCGGTTCTTTGGAATCATCGATCAGCTTTTTTCCATCATGAAAGCTGCGATATTATTTGCCCGCTTTACAATGTCCAGTCCCTTGGAACGTTCCAGAGATTTTTCTGCACACGCATATCTGAATGTCTCATTGTTTGTCATTGTATTCATTGCCTGATAAATAGCATCATCATCCATCGGGTCCACCAACAGTGCCATATCCTTATCGACAATATCATCATTAAAGGGCAAATCAGAGGATATGATCGGCAGGCCGCATGACATCGCTTCCACAATCGCGTTGCAGCATCCCTCCTGAAGGGTGGGCAAAACAAAGAAATCCGCTGTGCAAAGCCATTCAGGAATCAAATCATGGGGAATTTTCCCTTTAAATACGATGTTATCACCGCAGGGTTCTTCGGGACCGCCGCCAAGGTAAACCATTTTCAGGCTTGGAATTCTTGCCGCAGCTTTCTGAACCCTTAATGCGCCTTTTGCTTTTGTGAAAGCGCCTGTGTAAATTCCAACCACTGCATCAGTAGGAACACCCAGCTTCTCGCGCATGGCTTTTTTATCCCGGGGGCAGAAAACATTATGATCTACTGCATTGGGGAAGACCCCGATATCCTCTTCGCGAAACAGGTGATTGCGAACCAGAACCCTTTTATTTTCTGTTGCCACTGAGACAATCCCGGTCAAATATGATAAGCGTTTTTGTACGTTTTCAAATTTATAAGGCTTAATAGACCACAGAGAGCTCTCGCCAAATGCGCAAAAAGAAGGAATTCCCAGTTCATCTCCAATACTTCCTGCCAAACAACCAGACGGCAAGAAATGACTGTAAAGGACATCCGGCCTAATGTGATTCCTTTTTATTGTATCCATTATTGCTTTCTTACTACTGTAAAACGCAACCTCAGCCGTGCGAATACCAAGAATCCTTTTATCCGCGAAACTGAAATAACGAGGATGGAACACACGGAATTCATTCCCATTGAGCGTTTTACGTATCCATTCGCTTTGATAGAACCGCTCTTTACCTACAAAGTGCGGAACAGGACAAATCACACTCACTTCATAGCCTAAATCACACCATGCGCATACTAACTGATCAACGAACGGGTATTTGGCTGGTTCGATGGGCGTCGGAAACCCTGTTGTAATAATGCATATACGCTTCATAGTATTACCCCAACTCGTTTATAGCATCTATAAAAGACTTCATTTCAAAACCCTGTTCAGCGCAATAGTGAATAAACCACTCATACCACTTCTTATATGCGTCGTAGGCATCACAATAATTCACATCGTGCATCAGCACTGTAAACCACTGGCATCCTTTCGTTTCTGCATCCTTTAGGCGCTGAAGAGTGATGTGCTTCGCTTCCTCAAAGTTGTAAGGCAGATAGGTATCCATGACACATACAGGAAACTCCCACATCTTTTCAATCAGATATGGATCTAATATGGAGCATCCGATGGTTTTATCAAATTCCGTGCTGTCAAACCCATATCCTGCCTCATCTAGATACCGGAATGTATTTTCATTAAACCGGACATAGTGCATACGGATGCCGTCCGGCTCAAAGCCCATCAACTCTTTAAAAGTATTCTTCTCCTTCTGAATTCCCTGCTGGGAATCGTAACAAATTCCATGAACGCCAACGCTAAAACCGTGATTGCGGACAAATTGAATCATTTCCCTAGCCTCTTCGGGCCGATAGGACATGCCTAACCCCTGACTCATGCCGAAGAAGAAAGTAGATGGAACGCCATTCTTCAAATCAAATTCCAACAGTTCAGGAATATAATTTATTTTTTTACTGAAACACGATGTGCATCTAGAAAACCATTCCTTCGCCGTGATTCGGTTTTTCAAAAGATTGAGCGATTCTCTGATCCATAGTTTTGGGAAAAACAAATCCCGAAACCAATGATCACAGCTATACAAATGGTCCACATCATGTGATACGATTATTTTCATTTACTTTTCTCCAACTCTAGGACACCGATCCATAACACCGCAGAAGTTATCGGCAAGGGCACCGTATTCGAAATGTTGTAGCACATATTCCTGGCCTCGTTTACCCATTTCCATTCTCTGTTCTTCTGTCAGACTCTCTATAGTACGGATGGATTCTATCAAGTCCTGGGGAACCTCTGCATTAAAGGTAACACCACATTTTGCATCCTTAATAAAGTTATTGGGTGCCTGAACACCATACAAGATGGGTTTTGCTGCCATCATATAGTCGTAGACTTTGTTCAACGATACACCAAAACGATACAATGGACTTGCTGCCGCACCAATGTACAGGACATCTGCCTGACCAAGGATTCCAGGCACCTGTGTCTTCGTTACCGGGGGTAATAAATAAACATTGCGAAGGTCTTCTTCCCTTACTCTGTTCTCCAAATGCTCTTTTTCAACGCCTTTACCTACCAGTACAAAAGCTATGTTCTCGTCTTGCATGTTTTCAGCTACATCAAGCAGCAAATCCAATTTATTTGATAGGGCATGACCGCCTGTATAGCACACAATAAACTTGTTCTCACTATGCAGCTTTTCAAACAATTTTGCATGCTTTTCAGGAATAGGCTGTTGTTGCTGCCAATCCGCTTCCGCAACGCCATTAGGAATAACGGTAAATTTATCAATGTTTTGCATACCGTGGGACAGCATATGTTCCGCAGCATGGGAAAACAAGGATACCACCTGGCCAGATTTGCTGTAGGCATATCGCTCTGCGATGGCCATTAGAATTACAAACGGATGTTTTTCGCTCATTCCACCTATTTCCGTCAAGGTAAGGGGCCATAGATCGTGGGCCTCATGGATGTATTTTGCTTTTGCCTTTTTTGCAATCCTATAACCTGCGAAGGAATCCATGGGATAAGTGGATGAAGTGATAACAACATCTGGTTGAAATTCTCTAACAATTTTCTTAGCATTCAACCACATTTTTCCCGTAAATCTCAACATGGAAATAGCACGTTTTATGCCATTACCGCTATACTGGCCGGTCTTAATCCACTGATACTCAATGCCATCAATCATTTCCTTCTGGAAATCCAACTGTACAGAAGGCTGTTTGGCTCTCAAATGAGAAAAATCTCCGCCCACGATTCTTACTTTATGATTCCTTTTTTGCCATTCCCGCGCTAAATAATAGGGCCGGAACTCCATCCCCATTTCAGGTGAACCTGCATAATGATCAATATATAGAATGTTCATATTACTTATACTCTTTCCCCATCGTAGCATGTAGCTTGCTATTTTCCTGCAGCGTCTCACTTTTTTGCTACACTCTGCTCTTCTGTTCCTCTTCGCTGTAATCTTTTCCCAACACAGCAAAAACGGTTCTGAACATGGTTGCTATATCGCCAAAAAAGGAGAATTCCATAATAGACTGAAGGTTGTACTTCATTTTCCCCGGAAGCACTTCCTCCACATAGACTCTGTCCACATCATCAGCCGC
>JAQXIY010000018.1 GCA_029008035.1 Lachnospiraceae bacterium | reverse complement strand
CAACGGTTTAACTATGTTCATTTATACTCTTTCTTGCTTTCGTTGTCAAGGGTAAATTTTTGGAGCCAATGTGAGCCAATGAAGGGACAGGTACCAGCTGGCATCCAACAAGTTGGAGCCATTGGTACCCGTCCCCATTGGCTTCCTATTTGTTCATCTACAATAACAAAGGCATAACCTCTGTTAAGATTATGCCCTCATCTACTAATATTAACATTTGGATGGGCGGCGTATCCATCATATCAGGTTCCCGAAGGAGCGCAGGGTGCCTTTCCTGCTCGTCAAATGTATATATAAAAAATATCATTGGTTACTGTTCCAGTCAAGTTCTTTTTGTTTCCCTACTTCTTTCCACCTGCCCAATTTCATATATGCTTCGATTTTACCTCTTTTCACGTCAAAAATCGTAGCAACATAATGTTTTGATTTTTTTGTATCTAACTTGATTGAAATAAAAATATTATCCTTATAACACTTTACTAGCTCAATGTTCCCATTATAAACTCCTGCGAAATCAGGTTCTCTTATTATGTCCGGTAAATTTTCAATATACTTTGCAGCGGTATAGTGCTTTCTCTTTAAAAGATGAGTTAACAATCCCTGTGATTTATATATTTTGAATGAATTATATGTTGTCCCTAAGACAGCATTAAGTTCCGTATTAAAACGAGCGATTTCTATTAATTTGTCATCTCTGCTCACTTTAATTTGCCCACTCCCCTCATTCTTATTGATATAAATATTATGTTGTGATATAGTAACCATTGGATATGTCGTCATTGTATGTTATCCATTGGTTACTGTCAAGTAATATATAATAAGGAGTAATAAAAATGTCTACAAAATTAATTCCCGAACGCCTAAAAAATGCAAGAGAGAATATAGGAATCACAAAGGCTGAAGCCTCAAGGCGACTAAATTTATCTAAAATAGGATATTGTCGTTATGAATATGGGGAACGCACTCCTTCTCCTCAGACAGTCGAAATAATTGCTCAGTGTCTTCACACATCAGTTGATTATTTAGTTGGCAAATCTGACAATCCGGAGCCAAGTCAACTCGTAATTAACAAAGAACTGAATCCTGATTTGTATGCACTGGTTGAATTATGCCAAAGCCAAGATTCTGAACAAATAAGACGGCTAATCTCATACTGTAAAAAAGAGTAAACTATCATTACAACTAAGATGCACACTCACTACAAAACGAAAATATATATGGAGGCAACCTATGATTCACGCAGTTTTATTTGATATGGATGGTGTCATTACGGATACCGAGAAATACTATAATAAATCTTGGCCAATGGCTTTCCACGAGTTTGGCTACACAGATTTCACCAGAGAGGATGCTCTACTTCAGCGCAGTCTGAACCATCACGATGCACAGATTTTGTGGCAGAGTCGGTTTGGCGATGATTTTGATTTTGAAACAGTTCACAAGAGAAATAACGAAATTGTCCTGAATATGATGGATGAGGAAGGCATTGAGAAAAAGCCCGGTGTGCCGGAACTTCTGGCCTACCTGAAAGAAAAAGGCATCAAGTCCGCTGTGGTGACAGCCACAAAGTACGATCGCGCTATAAAGCGACTGGAAGCCGTAGGTTTGGCAGACAGTTTTGATACTGTCGTCAGTGCATCTATGGTAAAGATTGGAAAGCCACACCCGGATGTGTATTTATATGCCTGTGAACAAATCGGCGAAAAACCGGAAGATTGTATTGCCATTGAAGATTCACCCAATGGTCTTCGCTCCGCTTCATCAGCAGGATGCAAGACCATCATGGTTCCGGATTTAACCGGGCCAACTCCTGACTTGGAAGAAATCATCTACGACTGGGCGCCGAGTCTTACGGATGTAATTCCAATTATTCAAAATATGCAATAGATTACTGAAAAATACGCATTTGTGGGTCATATTTAGAAAAAATGCAAAATATACCCCGCCCTCCAATCTTTATTTTAAAAACATGATAAAAAGCGGGGCATATATAGTAAACATATTAAAATAAGCCCCGATAAATGAATGAGGGAAGAAATAATTACAGAATAATCGGGGCATTTTGTCCGTAAAACGACAAATATGCCCCGTATTATTTATGATGTAAGAATATAACTTAGTAATAGCGGGGCAGGAAATAGGAATATGCTTCTATATGCCCCATTACTGCATACAAGTTGATAATAAGAAAAGTTGTTCTTACTTACCTTCGTAAGTAACAACAGAAGCCACGTCATACTTCGCCAGCTTCTCACGGCCCTTCAGCCCGGCCAATTCCATCAAGAATACAATCTTCACCACTTCACCACCAAGCTCTTCCACCAAAGATGCTGCTGCCTCAATGGTTCCGCCTGTAGCAATCAAATCGTCTACAAGAACTACCTTCTGGCCCGGTGCAATAGAATCCTTGTGCATCTCTATGGTAGCTGTACCGTACTCCAAATCATATGTCTTGGCTACGGTCTCGCAGGGAAGCTTGCCTGCCTTGCGCACCGGCACAAATGGCTTGCCAAGAGCGTATGCAATAGGCACACCAAAAATAAATCCTCTGGATTCTGCTCCTGCAATCACGTCAAACTCCACGCCATCCAAGAGCTTAATCATCTCGTCGATAGCTAACTTCAATCCTGTGGCATCCTGCAAAATACTGGTTACATCACGGAAAATAATGCCCTCTTCAGGAAAATCAGGAATACTTCTTATGTAGTCTTCTACTTTTTTCATCACAAAACCTCTTATTATTCTACAAAGTGAAAATGTGTGCCGACATCCACAAAAAGCAAATGTCAAGCACACATTTATCCTATACTCTTTCCCAAATGATGTCAAGAAATACACCGGGGAAATCTAGCGATTCCCCTCAAGAAATTTGATAATTGCATCATAGTGTTCTGCCCGGTGTGGATAGACGCAACCGGAGCAGTCCTTCACAAGTTTGCCCTCTCTCTCCATATAGGCAGGATTTCCCAAACACCGGGAAAAATCAAACATGGGGCAATAGCAAAATAGGCAATTGAGCTCCTGCTGTCCCTTGTGACAAGGATAGTATTCACACTGATGATTTTCAAAATATCGATAGGAATTCTCCATGATGTTCCACCTGATTTCAAAATTTATGCACGCTTTCCGGCGTAAACCACAGCGCCTGCCATCAATACCATCATAACACACATTGCAACCGGGAACTCTTCTCCTGTCTTTGGAGACTTTACTTCCTGTGTTGCACCGGAAGTACCGCCCTGTTGTGCCGTTGTAGTATTTGTTTGAGGTTTCTTAGCCGGATTGTTATTTTTCTTTGCAACAGTTACATCTACCGTTGCAGAGCCATCGGTAAAGTTAACCGTAACCGCATGTGCCCCCGCCTTCAAAGTCTTCACATAATCAGAAATAAACGTCACAATGGTAGAACCACTGGTAACTGTATAATACTTGGGATCAACTGTCACACCATCCATCTCAACTCCCACAAACTTTTCGATTGGGCAATCAATGCGAATGGATAAGGTTCCCTCTTTGGTCACATCCACTGTCTGTGATGCCCCCTCAAGCACCGGATATTGATGTACTGCCGGCTGTCTCAAATCACTCATATCGTAGAATGTAGTCTGTCCATTCAACAGTCTGTGGTATGCAATCATTGCCTGGACAGATTGTACACTGGCTAAAGCATTTGCAGTGGTGGCATTGTCATATCCAAACTCACCTTTTCCGCAATAAAAGCCATACAATGCCTGAATGAGATTTTTCCCATTGGCACAAAATCGCGCATCTTTTGTTGGATTCATTCCAAGACCGGTCAAAGCAAGAATCACCTGGGCAGTTGAATTGGAATTGGGTGTTCCCCAGCTTACAATTGCTCCTGTACCAGAATCCATCTGGGATGCCAGATAGGTTACGCCCGCATCCACAGCACTCTTTACTCTTGTATCCTTATTGTAAAAAGGTGCCAATGCCTGAATCGCCATTGCTGTGCTGTCCGGATCTTCTCCAAAACCATATCCGTCAAATCCTCCACTTGCCTTCTGGAAGGTGAGGAGTTTGTCTACGTAAGCCGGAAAACTTGCATTGGCATCTGTGCTGTACAAGGCCAGCATAGCATACATCAGGCCATACATGTCTGCGGTGGCAGACGCTTCATTCTTCAATGGTTCCACCAGATTGTATCCTCCCATATTTGCAGGGTCGCATTTCATTGCATTTAAAATCAGCACAACCTTAGCATTCTCAGATGCATAGTCAAAGCTTGTTTTTTCCGAAGACTTTAATGTCTCCACCACACTGTCACAATATGCCTTCTTTTGTGCTTCCGTCACAGCACCGCTTCTGGCATAGTTTAAAATGTGCCATTCGTTTCCATATGCAAAGTTCTCCTCTGCAGGATTGCTGTCATAGCACTCCTTCAAAAGCACTTCCATCTCTGCCTTGGACGCACTAAACTCTGCAGCCGATACATTCTGAGCGCCCAACAGCACACTGAGAGCCATAACGCAGGACAGAACGATAGCCATCAACTTATTTGTCTTTCTCATTTCATTCTTCCTCTCTTTCTATTTTCGGATTCGGTAAAATCCATATTTTATTTTCACACGTTCCAACTTTCGTATCAGTTTCTCCCCAAAGAGAAACACGAAAATTGTTGCGCGAATGCTGTGCCATAAATCAAAGGGGGCTCCCGTAATATACAGCCCCTTTAAGGTTTCCCGGGAAATATCCCCGGACACCACTGCACCGGTAAACATTGTGGCGATATTCATAATACCGCCATATATAATAAACACCACCAGAAAGGTAAACACCGATAAGGTGATATCATCTATGGGTAGCTGTTTTCTCTGGAACATCATTCCCAAAAGCAACCCTGCCGCTCCAAAAGCATATAACCTCCATCCCCAGAAGGTGGTTTCTCCCATGGGAAATACCATATAGGAAAGATATGCCAACAGCTCAGCCAGCAGCACGAATACCACCGGGCCAATCACCACCTTAAAGTCTCTGGATTTTGGCTTGTCCAAATCCACCTTATTAAATACCACTCCGGACAAGGCTCCCAGAAGTCCCCAGGTCATCATCTGCCAGATGGTCCAGCTGCCCTGCCCCTGGAAAAAGTTATTGACAAACCTTGCCAAAGCTCCAACCAAGAATCCCACACCGGGCCCAAAAGCCACACCGGAGACAATCACCATTCCCGTTCCTGCCTGAATGGGCAGCACGGAAACAGACATAAGATTTCCCACCACCGTCAGCGCCGACAGCAGTGCCACCATCACAACTTCTCTCGCTTTTGGCCTTCTCATAGATCTTGACATGCCATCACCACCTCTTCGCAAGTAATTGCCTCCGGGAAAAATCTTCGTCCCATACGATTAGCACCGGTAGTAAAGTACTGATTTCCCGCAAAAAAACTTCGCCTATCATCCACTCCCACCAGTTGTCCCGAAAAAAGAATGCCACATCCGGTGGCGTATCGGCCGCAAAATTCAATGTCATGAGAAACCATCAATATGGTGACTCCTCTGTGGCACAATCCCTGCAAAAAATCTCCCAGTTCTTTCTTTCTCTCCGGGTCCAACCCCTTCGTTGGTTCGTCCATCAACAATATCTTCGGCTTCAGCAAAAGCATTTTCCCCAAGGCTAACATCTGTTGCTGGCCACCGCTTAAATCATAAGGATGTTGCTTGTCCATGCCCTGCAAACCAATTTGTTCCAGCATCATCTCTGCCGCTTCCCGCATCCGGGTTGCCTCCATGCCTCTGCCCACCAGGGTTTCCTCCAATTCTTCTATCACTGTTATCTCCGTAAAAAGTGCCTTGGGGTTCTGTGGCAGAAGTACCATCTTCTCATATCCTAAGGGCACGTCTTTCTCCCTGCGCACTTTGTTACCAAGAATTTCCAAGTTCCCCTCCCTATGGCGAAGTGACTGGCAGAGTACTTTTAAGAGCGTACTCTTTCCTGTGCCGTTGCCCCCCAGAATACAGAACCATTCTCTTTCTCCTACTGTGATGGAGCAATCCTGTAAAATTGGCTTATCGCTCCCCTCATATTGAAAGGTTAGATGCCTGCCCTGAATCACCGGCTTTCTCTTTTCTTCCATATTGGGCAAAGGTTCATACTTAGCTTGTCCGCAAAAGCCCTTCTTTTCCAGATAATCCTGTAGCCACACCCTTCCCTGGCCTATGGTAAGAGGCACTCTTTTTCCGATAAAATCATCTCCAAGTGCGTGTCCAATCCGAAGTGCTGAAGGCAAGCCCTCGTACAAAGCATTCTCCCTCTGACAGAGACTGCGTGCCGCCTGTTCCGGTTCCTCATAAAGACTGAGTTCTCCCTGTTCCAACATCAGAATCTTGTGGACCATACCAAAAATCTCCTCCAAGTGATGCTCGCAAATAATGATGATGGTTCCCAATTCCCGATTGATGCGCCCAAGCATATGTAAAAAATCGCTGGCAGCGATGGGATCCAGTTGTCCGGTAGGCTCGTCCAGCAACAGTATTTCCGGCTGCATCACCATAATGGAAGCGAGATTCAACATCTGCATCTCTCCACCGGATAAGGATGCCGTATCCCTGTCAAACCAACGCTGTATGCCAAAGAATTCGCTGACCTCAGCAATGCGACGCATCATGGCATCATTAGAAAGCCCCAAGTTTTCAAGGCCGAAAGCCATTTCGTGCCACACCTTGTTGGTGACAATCTGTTCCTGTGGATTCTGTCCCACATAACCAATATCACCTGCCTGCTCCCGCTCCGACAACTTCTGTATAGGTTTTCCCCGAAAAAGAATCTCCCCTTCTGTCACACCATAGGGTGTCATGGAAGGCTTCAACTGCCGCAACAATGTACTTTTTCCGCATCCGGAATGCCCGCACAGCAATATGAAATCTCCTGCATTGACCTGAAGAGAAATCCCATGTAATGCCTTCACATCACTTCCCGGATAGGAGAAGCTCAAATTATTTATTCTTAATACGTTCATAAAACACTCCTATCCCCTCCCAGAAAAGCGGAAGGCACACAAAGATAACATAACTTCCATAATAGAGCAGCAATCGGTTGTTCACCCCCGGAAAAACAATACTGGGATAATAATACACACGGTAAGCATATCCAAAGGTGCCAAGGGCTCCAAGCACAAACATCACACTCATAAGTGCCAGATAAAATGCATCTCTTCCCCGAAACCGATAGGTATGAAAATGGCTTCGTCTGCCAAGTCCATATCCCCGAGCTGTCATGGCATCCGAGGTATCAATGGCATTTTCCAGAGACCAACTAATGAGAATAGAAAATTCCTTTCCTCGCTGTTTGATCTCTGCAAGCCAACTCGTATGTTCATCTCTTCCCATACCTCGCTGGGCATCACGAACGACGGACAATTGCCGGCCTAACAAAGGAATATAATGCAAGGTCATAGATATCAAAAGTCCCAATGTTGGCATGGTTTTACCAAAAATAAATATTAGTTTTTCGCTGTCACAGAACATCTGGAACAAGTCAAACCACACATATGCTGTGGCGAGCATCCCTCCAAAAAACAAGCCATACCAAAAGGCTTCCCCGGTGATGGCATTGCCGTTGACATAAAAGAGCACGTGCATTCCATTGTGGGACAACATCATATTGCCCAGAGCGATCACCACTGTAAGCAGAAGCATCCCCCGCAACCGCCTGACATATCGCTTAATGCCGCCCACCACCAGTTCCAGCAGCGATGCCGACATAAAAGAGCAAGCCAGCAATATCGGCGAAGTGACGCACATAGTGAGAACAATCACCATAATAAAATACAGAAACATCACCGCCGGATGAAGTTTGGCCCAATGCAGTTTATTTATCTTGTCACATAGTACCATGTCACCACATCTCCTTCGGACAATTTGTAGGATGATGCCCCTATGTTGGGACTCACTCCGTTCACCTGATACATCCAGCCACTGCCCACACCTGCCGAAAACTCATAGAGGTAATTGATTGCCTTCACATAGGAAGTTCCATAAGCTTGGGAATACACTGCATCCAGAGCAATGCCATTGGCATTACAGGCCTGTTGCAAAATGTCAAAGGCAGTAGTTCCCTCCTGCACTGTATAGAAAGTCGTCCCTAAAATAGTGGGATTTGCTGCGTATGCCTCCAACTCCGGATGCCCGGCTGCTGTAAGCTTTCCATTGCCGCTGATGGCATCACAGACAATGGTGATACTACAAGTGATTTGTTTCACCGGCTGTGGTGCAGGCTCGTTTTCGGAAGATGCCTCCGGTTTCTTTACGGGCTCTTGGGTCGACAAACTTCCCGATTGCTGACCAACTGATGTTCCCGAGGCCGCCTGAGTCCCCTGATTGCCGGATGCACTGTTATCGGCCCCGCTGTCCCCTGTGACATCCTGGTCGGAAGCAGAACTCTTCTCCCCCTGTTTCTTTGTATCCGTTTGGTCTGATTTGTTATCTGAGGCCTTTTCTGTTTTCTCTCCCTCAGTTTGTTTTTCCTTTTCCTGCTTCTGTACAACCAGATTTTTATCTTCGGTAGACTTTGCGGGAGTAATCTTCGTATTTGCAATCACCACCCCCATGGTGACAACTACAATCACACCGATGATGATTCCTCGTATTGTCTTTTTATTTTGCCATTTTCCCATAAAAAAACTCCTTATCTATCACCTGAGATAAGGAGTTCTTATATATGTATCCACACAAAAACCGACGCCATACATCATAACGCCACACTGTCAAGTACAACCACTCCATCACCCAAGTGTCTTACCCAAAAGATACGTGACAGGTCTCCTGACTAAAAAGCTTGTCTGATACTATCCATCAGATACGATTGTCACCCTTCTCGAATCCATTCAATTCAATGGCATGTGACTCTCTTCCTTTCACACAGTAATGGCTGTTGCTCCGGATTCTCACCGGATTCCCTATTAAGCTTTGAAACCAACAATGGCTCTTGGCATCACATATCATCTATTCAATTCCAACACATTCTATCACACCACGTCCATCAAAGCAAACAAATCTTCTATCATTTCCAGCGCCTTATCACTTTCCAGGTTGATTACCATCTGTCTCAACCTATTGATTCGCTGTTGCACTGCCTCCTCATAAACGTTTGCGGCAAGCATCTCCATGGTTCTGTCTGCACTGTCGTAGTCAAATTCCTCCAAGGCTGCCTTCAGCATTCCCAACACTCCCTGAATCCATGATACGTCCGTCATAAGAGGCTTTGTCTTCTCATGGGGCATCAAAGGGGCAATCCGCTCTATAAGCACATCAAACTCTTCCATCATCATAGGATGAAGCATATGTATGCGCTCCAAATCCCCGTCTCTGGCCGCATGCTCCAGGAGTCTGGCTATGGCCGCCAACTGCATATATCCCAGAAGGGCCAAATTGCTCTTCAGGGCATGTACCTTGATGCGATACAGACTGAGTCCGTCAGCTCCCTGCATGCGTTCATAGAGGTCAGACAATTCCTGTCTGGTCAATGCTGCACTGCTGTAGAAGTCTCTGAGAGAATCCAAAAGCATGTCTTTCTTGGAAAAGTGAAGCATAGCATAATCCCAGTCAAAGCCCTGAATATCCGGTAGCGATACCTTTTCTCTCTTTGGCTTGTCATCATAATCGACTTCTCTGATTTCCAGTTCCTTGCCGGAGAGTGCCATCTGCTCTAGAATAACATTTTCCAGTTCTTCCGGGTCAATGGGCTTTGAAATGTAATCGCTAAAACCAATCTGCAGATATTCCTCTCTGGCACCATCAATGGCATTGGCCGTAAGGATAATCACCGGCGTATCCTTGCAAAGGCTATCCTGCATTTCCTGCATATACATAAAAGTCTCTACACCGTCTAACTCCGGCATCATATGATCCAGGAAAATCAAATCGTAGTGCTTGTGCTTTACCATTTCCAAGCAACTGTAGCCATTGTCCACCTCATCGATTTGGGCTTCCGTCTCCTCTAGCAATCTGCGGAATACCTTGCGGTTCATAGCATTATCATCCACCACGAGGATATTGGCATCGGGAGCATATACCGCTGTTCTTCGTCCGCTATTCTGACGATCCATGCGCTCTGTAATGTCAAATTCACCAATGGGAGTGGCATCTATCACCTTTTGTTCCAAATCAAAATAGAAGGTGCTTCCCAAACCATATTCGCTCTCCACCTCCAGGGTACTGCCCATCATCTGAAGGAAATTCCAGGTAATGGCCATACCAAGGCCTGTTCCCTCGATGTTGCGATTCTTCTTCTCATCAATGCGCTCAAAGGCCTCGAACAGCTTGTGAATGTCCTGCTCTCGTATCCCCACACCGCTATCAGAAACCAGAAAACGAAGGTGGGCTATATTGGCCTCTACATATCCTTCCACCCGCAGCACAAAGCCACCTTCGTGGGTGTATTTCACCGCGTTGCTGAGCAGATTGTTCAAAATCTGGCGCAGACGCTTCTCATCTCCCCACAGTCTGGATGGCAAGTCCGGAGACACCTCCACGTCAAAGGAGATTCCCTTTTCCTTGGCACGGATGGCAAACATCATGGCAGTGTCGTGAAGCGTACTGCTCAGGGCATATTCCTCCTCCATGAGTTCCATCTTACCGGATTCAATGCGGGACAAATCCAAAATCTCATTGACAATACTGAGAAGGGACTCCGTGGATGTTCGAATATCTCTGGCCAGTTCAATTACATTCTCCTCTGTACTCTCCCTGAGAATCATCTCATTCATCCCCAATACCGTGTTGATTGGCGTACGAATCTCGTGAGACATATTGGCCAGGAAATTACTCTTGGCATTGTTGGCAATTTCTGCCTCCTTTCTGGCCCTTTGTGCCCGATTGGTGGCCTCTTGCAGTTCTTCACTTCGCTGAGCCGCAATCTTTTCCTGACTGCCGTAAAGGCGTCCCTGCAACTTAATAATCAATCCAATGGCCAGCGAGGTGGTAAAGATTCCCTGTACCACGTCCAGATACATGCCGAAGGTACTAAGGGGCAGAGTGACAAGCTCCGGGAAATAGTATCCCAACACATAGCAGGATATGATAATCACAGAGTCAATACATAGTAAAATGACGCAGTGAGTTCCCTCCGACAACAGGAAAATGAAAACAATTCCCAACGCAAACCAACTACCCATACCGCTGTAAACACCACCGCAGGTAAAAAACATCACCGGGAAGAAAACAAAGCCCACGGACACAATCAAAATATCCACAGCCAAGTTGAATTTGCCCTTGTAATTTGCCTCATAGAAAGCAAACAGCGACATAGCAACGGCTACAATCACAGGGATTGTCTGAGCCATGGGCAGCGTGGATGCAAAAGACAGCACGCAGGAAGTAACTCCGCTGGCAACCGCAATCAAAACCATGATATTAAACAAAACCAACCGCATCCCTGCCACAGTAATATCAAAAAAACGTTCTCTTATCCTCTGTATGTATTTCTTCATATCTCGTATCCTTATCTCTGACTTCTCATGTTATTATCAGACAATTCTATTATATACAACAGTGGATTAAAACACAATGAAAAAGAGGTCTCAAAACTGAGACCTCTCATGAATTTCCATATAAAATTATGCTTCCAAAGCAAGACTTAACTTTTGATATTCGTTGTTGATTTCCTGGATGGTAGAAGTATCTCCTGCCGCATTGTCGGGGTGATAAATCTTAATCAGATCCTTATAGCGTTTCTTCAGGGAATCCCTATTCTCCACGCCAATAAAGAACATCTCTCCCCGGACAATATTGCTTTCTACAGTCTCTCGGGACTGGAACTCATTCACTCTGTCATAGAAAGCTTTCTGTTGTTCAAACCTTTCTTTGTCCGCGGCAAATTTCTGTAACTCTTCCTCCAGAATACGCAACTTCATCTCAAAGAGTTCCTGCTCTCTGTGTATGCGCTGCTCTTCCCATTCCATCCTTCGCTTGAATTCATCCTGTTCTTTTTTGAGCCGGATGCGAGCGCTCTCGATTTCCTTTCGCTCATCCTCTAGTGCCTGTCTGTTTCGTGCAATCTCAACTGTCTCGTTAAAACACCATCCGGAAAACGCTGCCTGCCGATTCTCCTCAGCAGTATTCGCCTGACCCATGGCACACTCTCCCTCTCTATATATAGTATCACCATATAATACTATATATTGTTTGCTTTTCCCAAAAACTCCAAGAGCATTATACTACATTTTGTTGTCAAAGTCTACCTTTTTTTCCATA
>JAQXIY010000017.1 GCA_029008035.1 Lachnospiraceae bacterium | reverse complement strand
TTCAACTCGCTGTATTTGTCCACTGCGATTTTGCCATTCTCAGCTTCCCCAACAACGTTGTATCCGTTTTTGGTGAGGATATCCTTAATCATCATTCTCATAAAAGCTGCATCATCACTAATTAAAATATTCTTTGCCATTCGTCTCGTCTCCTTTATTGTTTAATTCATAATCTCAGTAATTCGAATACCAAACGATTCTTCAATCACTACTACTTCACCTTTTGCCACATACTTGCCATTGACCAAAACATCAATGGGTTCACCGGCAATTTTATTTAGCTCTATAATGGTTCCCGGAGCAAAATCCAAGATATCCTGAATGGATTTGTGGGTTCTGCCTAATTCTACGGTAACCTCCAACGGAACATCCATAATCAAATCGATGTTTTCCGGCTGATAAGGTGCTGGATATGTTCCAGCAAATGGCTGGAACTGAGCAGGTTGAACATTCACCTGCTGTGTAGGATATGGCGGAGCATATTGCATTGGAGGGGGTTGTATGTATCCTCCCTGCCCGCCCATATCAGGCTGCATCGGTGTAGGCTGCGGTGCTGGAGCCGGCTGTGGCGCCGGAGTCGGTGCAGGTGCCGGTGTAGGTGTTGGTGTTGGTTCCGCCGGTTGTGAATAAGCACCGTCATCCACAGTGGATGCCGAATCACTCTCCATATTGGCTCGAATGCTGGCACACATCTCTTTTGCAAGAGAAACCGGATAGAGCTGCATAATCTCGCTGTCTACCAGGTCTTCTATCAACATCGTAAAGGTAATCTTCACGAATGTATGATTTAGAAACGCATCAATCTCTCCTCCATCCACAGACTCCTGCAAATCGATTAAGTCTGAAGAAGGTGGACTGATATCCACCATTTTATTTAACATAGAGGAAAGTGAAGTGGCTGAGGAACCCATCATCTGGTTCATCGCCTCACTGATGGCACTTAGGTGAATCTCTCCAATCTCGCCATCCACATTGGTGCCATCCCCACCCATCATCAAATCGGTAATAATCTTAACGTCATTTTCTTTGAGCACTAAGATATTACTTCCGTCTAATCCCTTGGTGTATGCAATACGCACCAGCACACAAGGCTTCTCATATTGTTCTACAATTTCATCCCATGTGGCAAGTGTAACCACCGGAGTGGAAATATCTACTTTTTTATTGACCAGAGAAAACAGTGTAGTAGCCGCTGTTCCCATACCGATATTGGCGATTTCGCCAATGGTATCTGTCTCATCAGGTGTCAGCTCCTCTGCCGCCCCCGACACATCAGAACCACCGAGATCGCCACCACCATTTAAAAGGGCATTGATCTCCTCCTGGGATAATACTCCGTCGCTCATCTGTTATTGTTCCTCCCTTATGACTGATGTAATTCTAACTGCATAGTCGTCTCCGCTTGCACCAGGCAATGCAGTAAATTTCTTGATATCTCCAACATAAACATCCAATTCCTGATTCACTTTGGTGTCAAGACGAACAATATCTCCCACCTGTAATCCGGAAAAATCGCTGACAGAAATGGTACTGCTACCCAAAATGGCCTTCACCGGAATCACCGCCTTGGCGATAAGATGCTCTATGCTCTCAGCGTACTCCATCTCCGTTCTTTCCTGCATACTTGCATACCAGAACTTGGTATTTAACTTGTCCATGACGGATTCAAGCGTGATATATGGAAGACAGATATTCATCAATCCTTCCACCTCGCCAATCTTGATATTGATGGTTACAATAGCAATCATCTCCGACGGCGATATAATCTGAGCAAACTGGGAGTTGGTCTCAATACGCTCCAAGCGAGGATTGATATCCACCACATTCTCCCATGGCTCTCGCAACAACTGCACGCAGGCAGTCATAATGCGTTCTATAATCAACAACTCAATCTCAGAAAATTCACGAATCTTGTCCAGGGGTTCTCCCTCTCCCCCCAGCATTCGGTCAACAATGGCATACCCCAATTTGGCTGCCATCTCAACGATGATATTCCCCTCCAGAGGTTCCATGTTCACAATGCCTAAAATCACAGGATTGGACAGGGAATTGGAAAATTCCATATAGGTAACCGCCTCGGAGTTCATCACATCCACCTGAATGTTCTTTCGCAAATACACCGGTAAGTTGGTTGACAACAATCTACTGTAATGTTCAAAGATAATTTCCAGTGTTCTAAGGTGTTCCTTCGAAAACTTGGAAGGTCTGGAAAAGTCATAGTTCTTGACCTGCTTCTCACTGCTGGCCTTCATCTCTTCAGCGTCTACTTCACCACTACTCAAAGCCTGCAACAAATTGTCAATCTCATTTTGTGATAAAATATCACTCAAGTTTTCTCACCACCTGTCACTAAAATATCTGTCTTACTGGTATTGGGCATCCGGGAATCCCACTGCCACGATGAAATCGGATGCAAACATCTTCTGTAAATTCTTAAGAAGTTCTTCCTGCACTGCACTCTGATTATTCTTAACCTCTTCTATGGTATACTTGGATACCACATTGTTAATCTCTGCCTTAATCAAATTCTGCTTCTCAGAAAGCTGTGGTTGCAGTTTCTTGTAATCCTCATGTTTCTTGTTAATTGATAGTGCTACTGTGACAATAGCGAAATGATCCTTGCCATCCTCTCCCTTTTTCAGGTTGATTGTCATCTTATCCTCGATATTGTAAACCTCAAGGTTTTCAATCGGAATATTTTCTGCACTGGAGGCACTGCCTGATTCTAGGTCCAAATCAATAGCACCACATACCTTTGCAATCAATTCGTTGGCTTTCTTTGTCTCAGGTACGATGGAAATGGTCAACACCACGGTAAGAACCAGATTCACCAGAACCAAGGCAAGTGTAATAACTGTAACTAGATTCTTTTTCATGTCAAACCCCTTTATTCAATTCCTTTTGTATTGAGTGAATTGTATATCTTTATCTCAACTCTGCGGTTACGAGCTCTTCCCTCCGGTGTGGAGTTATCTGCAATGGGTGCATATTCTCCCCGGCCGGACGACTTAATATGAGATGCCGGTATCTGGGAGTGACCCCGAATGTAATCGGCCACATACAGGGCACGATACATAGACAAAACATCATTGCTCTCATAGGCTCCACCGGTGGTGGGAACGTTGTCCGTATGTCCTTCCACCTCTATCAGATTGTTGGTGTAATTGTTGAGAATCACGGAAATCTTCTCAAGAATAGGCTGTGCCTCTTCCCTCACCTTGTACTCTCCCGCCTCAAACAACAATGCTCCGTTAAGGTTAATCAGAACATACTGCTCATTAAATTCCATCTCAACGGTATCCTCTAATCCATAGGCCTCCAAGAGTTGTTCCACCTGTTGAGCCATCTGCTCGCTCTCCGTTTTGCCCTGTTGGGCCATAACCTCTTCTGCCTCTTCGGCGGTAACCTTATGATTCTCTACCACCTCATCCTCCGGCTCATACTCACCTTCCGGAAGTGCTGAAGAAGAATTGAAGTATTCGTCAAACATCTCAAGAGCACTGACTCCCGAAGAAATCAACTCTCCTTCTCCAATGGTTGTCCCCCCTGATGGCAGAATACTAAAGCTGTTCTGGAGCGAAGCCACCACCATCTCGAACTTCTGCGCATCAACCGTAGACATAGAGAAAAGTAATACGAAAAAGCAAAGCAACAAATTCATCAAGTCACTAAAGGTGGCCATCCATGCCGGCGAGCCCTTTGGTGCATCTTCCTGCCTTTTCTTAGCCACTATGCTTCACCTCCGTTATCCTCACTGCCATTGTTGCGCTGTGAAGGAGCCAAGAAGGACTTTAGTTTTTCCTCAATGACACGCGGATTCTCACCTGCCTGTATGGACAAAAGACCTTCCACTGTAATTTCTTTCATCATGATTTCCATCTCACTGTTCACCTTCAGCTTTGCCGCCGTAGGTGATGCCAACCAGTTGGCAATCAGAGATCCATACAAAGTTGTCAATAACGCCACCGCCATATTAGGTCCAATGGTAGCCACATCATCCAACTTCTTCAACATATTAACAAGACCAACCAGAGTACCAATCATACCCCAGGCAGGCCCCATCTCTGCCCATTTCTCCCAGAAGCCGATAACCTTCTTATGTCTTGTCTCCAAGTTAAGCAAATCGGTCTCCAATATACCTCTAACCAAATCAGGGTCTGTACCATCCACCACCAGGTTGATTCCCTTCTTCAGGAACTCGTCGTCCATATCGTGAGTTGCTTCCTCCAATGCCAGAAGACCTTCCTTACGAGATATATTTGATAAATTGATGATATTAGAAATAACATCTACCGGATTACCAACGGTAGGTTCCTTGATGGCAATGGTAATTCCCTTTAATCCATTGATGAAATCCGGCAGTTTATGAGAAAACAAAGTACTGGCCAGAGAACCACCAATGGTGATAATGATAGACGGAGGGTCGATAAAATTACCCAACGCAGTTGTGCCACCACTGGAAATAATTCCAAAGATAACCATTACAACACCCAGGATTAAACCTGCTAACGATGCTAAATCCAACTATCTCACCACCTAACTGTCAAATTTCGTGAAACCATTGATTTTACACGCAAAATCACATAGTTACACTTTTATATAATCTTACTAGACTTTCCCTTTTTTGTCTACTTATTATTCAAATTATTTGCTAATTTTCTACAATATTTGTAAAATCTGTTTTTCACCTTATATCATAGCAATAGGGGGTCTGCTAAAACAGACCCCCTATATATTGTATTGCTTGTTAACGTTTCAAGTTGACAAGTTCTTCCAACATAGTATCGGATGTAGTGATAATTCTGGAATTGGCCTGAAAACCTCTCTGGGTAGTAATCATCTCTGTAAACTGAGCTGACAAGTCTACATTCGACATCTCCAACTGGCCTGTACTCATACTACCTCCATCTGCAGTAACTTCAACACCAATACCATCAAAATCACCGGAGTTCAATGTAGTTCCATAGCAGTTATTACCAAGACTTTCCAAACCGGATGCATTGGCAAACTGTGCCACCGGAATCTGTCCCAACAGAACCGTATTACCATTGTCGTAAGAACCGTAAATACGTCCACTGCCATCCACAGACAAACCTGTCAGTGTACCCAGTTTCTTACCAATTCCTGTCTTGCCGTCTGCAGCACCCTTCTCAATCTCTGCCGTCGAACTTCCACCATTGTTCTGGTTCAACATATGGGAAAAATCAATCTCAATATTCTCAAAACTATCTCCTAAGATACCCTTCAAATTCATGGTAACCAGTCCATCTCTGCTTCCGTTGATGGTTCTAAAGGTTCCATCATTGGTGTTGAACACAATATCATAATTGGTGGTTGGATAGGTGTATTCCAATTGGCCCTGATTGTTAATTGCCAGATTTGCACTCTGACTGGTAACATCATCCAAGCCATCAAAGATATCTACCAGATAAACATTCTGTATATCAGGCGTAGGAGTTGCACCATCAGAAAACTCCAGGTATTTTTTGCCTGCAGCATCGGTTTTGATATCGCTGGTATTTAAAGCACTGTATGTCTTTCCGCCAATGGTTGTGGTAATTGTACCCGGTCCCACAGCAAAACCATCCTTTTGATTGACAGCAAATCTCTTCACTGCGTTGGTAGCACTTCCGAAGATATCACTCATCTGATGATTGGTAGGATCCGCTTCTAAATACTCCTTCAAAATATCGTTGTTGGCGCTGTCATAGAGATTTACCAACTCCACCGTATACTGGCCGTTGTCTACGTCCTTTGCCTTAAAGGAGAACTTAGCGGTGTACGGATAACCCAGATTATCAAAAAAAGTCAATGTTCTGAAATAACCATCATCACTGGTAACGTTGGTATCATTTTTGTCAATGATACCGGATACATTGGCATGGGTGGTAGCCTCCGGTGCAGATGTCATATTGTCTGCCTGCATCACACGAAGAGCTGAAACGGTATCCTTGCGGATATCCCCTGTGTTAGGATCCACCTGCCATCCCATAACATAATATCCTGTGGATGTCATTGCCAGGTTTCCACTTCCATCAATGTAGAAGGAACCAGCTCTTGTAAACAGATTCTCTGTACCATTGTTCACAATAAAGAAGTTCGTACTGTTGCTGTCTGTCAGCTTTAAGTCAAAAGCCTCTCCTGTGGTCTGAGCCGCTCCTGACGCTGTAATGCTCACCTTGGTAGCCGCCGTTGCAACACCAAGACCGATCTGTTTGGCATTTTTACCACCTGTTGTTGCAGTTGCACCTGATGCACCTGATGTGGTTTGATACATAATATCTGAAAACGTAACGGAAGAAGATTTAAATCCAACCGTGTTAACATTGGCGATGTTATTACCGATAACATCCATCTTTGTCTGGTGTGTCTTAAGTCCTGACACTCCAGAGTACAATGATCTCATCATAATTCATGACCTCCTAATTGGCTGTAAACTGTCGCTTCTGTCAGTCGGCGACATTAGCTTCCATAAGGTCCAGCTAAATAATTACAGCTCCATCAATATTTGTAAATACATTGTCCATAGATTCTGTCTGATCCATGGCAGTTACTACTGTCTGATTTGGTACATTCACAATAAATGCCAAAGAATCAACAATCACAAGAGATTCCGTGATTCCCTTTTCGCTGGCCTTTTGTACCCCTGCCTCCAATCTCTGGCTCTGGTCCGGTGATAATGCAATATCCCTTTGATCCAGACGTTGTGTGGCATGTTTTGAAAACTTTAGTTCCTGTGTCTTGTCCGTGGCACCAATCTGCCGCTTTAAAATATCCTCAAAGGATACTCCTGCACTGTCTTGCTTTTGGCTAACCTCTCTTGGCTGATTGAGATATTGATTGGCAACCTGTTCAATTGAAGTAAAAGAATTTCTGATCTGATTCATGATTCCTCAACTCCTTCCGCTGCTTTTTTCAATTCCTCCAAGCGTTCCTCCAATGCGGTAAGTTTCTTCACGTCATCCTGTGAAATGTACTGTTTCTGATAAGTTGTCATCTCATCCAGATACTTTCTGCAGGCTGTGATCTTCTCTTCGTCGGCCAGCGTCAGCATATATTGACTCGGCAACGACTCTATGGCATCGTGGAATTCCTGAGCCCCCACCACTGCGTTGTAATATAAGTCATCACAAACACTATCAAGGTCGTCAATGCTGTAAAGCTGTTCATTGACAGAAAGAAACATTTCGCCGTCTGCATCTGTCATAACATAGTCAACTTTACCGGATACATATTCCTGATTGCCGGAAGCACCTGTGGTAAGTAAGATAACGTATTTCCCCACCAAAGAATTAGCCTGAATGGTAGTCATCTGTTCCTGCACAGCCTGTACTGCCTCAATCTGAGAGAAGGATGCCAGTTCTTTTACATAATCTGTGTTACTGGTGGGCTCCAGTGGATCCTGATACTGCATCTCCGCAACCAGAAGTTTTAGAAACATTTCTTTGTCTGCTGTGTTTTGATTGTCTTTTTTTGTGCTTTTGGTTGTGTCTTCTACAACCTTACCGTTTTCGACCGGTGCAATAATCGCCATCTGTTCTCCTTTCTATGCGGTATAATTTACAGAATTTCCATTCTCCCGCATGATTTTTGTAACGAGTTCTTCTTCCTCCGTCATAAGTCCGGAAAGCTCGTCCAGATTGTTTAAGTTGATATTGCGGGTTCTATGATTTTCCCGCTGCTGTTCTGCCTCTCCCTGCTGTCTGTTGTGCTGGTCTTCTTCCAGATTCCTCTCAAATTCATGTGTCCCCACAGACACCTCGATGGAATTCACCTTAGTACCGCCTTGGTTCATCTGATCCTTTAACTGCACAATCTGATGTTCCAGCGCCTGCTTCACATTCTCATCCTGTGTAAAAATGTGGGCTGTCACCTTACCGTCTCTTTGCGTTACCTCCATAAGAATCTTGCCCAATCCTTCCGGATGTAACAGCATCTCCAACGTGGTGTCCTCAGATGTGATTGTGGTTCTTGCAGCCTCCACAATTTGATCTATGATCTCTCTCACATCAACCACCTCACCTGTCTGCAAGGTTATTTCCCCTGTCATAGGCTCATATCTGCTGATAATGGTTTGATGATTAACACCAACCATATCCTCCTGATGATGTAATACCACTCCTTCCTCTCTCTTTGCATTTTGATTCTGAGAGAATGGATTCTCTTCTTCCGAAGTGTTTTGTTTGGTGTTCTCAACGGATTCTTCTGTTGTCTTGAACTCCAAAGTAGCCTCCTCCGTCATTTCTGCATCATCTGTGTTCTCCGGTTCATCTGTTTGTGTTGTAACCGGAATCACCTCTTCAAACTCCGAAATCATCTGTGTATCCTGTTCTTCTACAGTTAGGACTACATCTCCGGGCAACTCAAGGGCGCCCTGCGTCTCTGCTAAAGATTCCTCCATAGAATTCAAAACTTCTGCAGGCATCTCTTCCGCCGCCAAAGTCTCTTGGCTTACATCAAGTAATGCGCGAAGTTCCTCCACAGAGTATCCGGTACTCACCAGCATGTTTTCTGTTTTGTTGCCAATGTCAGTCACAATGTCAGCAAAACTTTCATTCATGAGCAATTCCACATTGCTTTCACAATTTGTCAGTTCTGAGACCAACTGTGCCAAATTTGTCTTGTCTGTCAAATCCAGAAATGTCAGCCCTAAAGTCTCCATTGCATCCACAATTTCATCTTCAGAGACACCCAATTTCTCAGAAATCACACTTTTGACTTCTTCGGCAAAATTTTCAGCCTCTTCACTGATTTTGGTCACCGTCTCTTCATCAACAGCGTTTGGTTCTACAGATTTAATCTCGTTTGGTTTGCTTTCTACCTTCACAGGAGCATCCCCTCTGTCTACAACATTTTTGTCTGTTGCCACCACGGATTCCTTCTGTCTGCCGCCTTGCATGCTCTCACTCATCACCTGCATAAAATCAGAACCACCGTTCTGTTGCTCTGCTTTGGTGACAAGATTTTTAGAGACTGCAACCTGCATCGTCATATTCGACACATTTGCACTTGTCATGGCATCTTCCTCCTTCCGTATTCAGTTATCAATGTACTTTTCTGCCTTGGCAGAAATCTATTCTTAAGGTTCCATTAACTTAGTCACTGCCGCTGCAATGTCCTTGTCCATGGCACCAAGAATACTGGCTCTCGACTTTGTATCCATAGCCCAAAGAATCTTTCCCACAAGGGGCAAGTCATCTTTCATTGTATTCAAAATTGCCGCTGCG
>JAQXIY010000016.1 GCA_029008035.1 Lachnospiraceae bacterium | reverse complement strand
ACCATAATCCAAGGGAGGTGCAATCATGGCTAAATGTGCAGTTTGTGGAAAAGGAGCTCATTTCGGAAATAATGTGAGCCATTCTCATAGAAGATCAAACAGAATGTGGAAATCAAATATTAAATCTGTTAAATGTAGTGTGAACGGAACACCTAAGAAGTTGTATGTATGTACATCTTGCTTGCGTTCAGGTAAAGTTGAGCGAGTTTAATATGAGATACGGAGGAATTGCTAATCAGCAGTTCCTTTTTTATTTGCAAAACAAGTGATATCCCAGACACATCAATCCGATGGCAAGGCAGACACACACCCAATCCTTAGAAATGCACTGCCCAATCAATATGCCAAATCCCACAAAGAACATTCCAAAGCCAATAATTTTTTTCATAATATAAAAATGGAACATATATTACTATAAATATATGCTCCACAAAATATTATTATTCAAATCAGAAACTATTCCTGCTGATTGACTGCTTCAGACAACATCTCTTCCATCTCCTCAGCGGCTCTCTCCCTTGCATCAGGATCCTGTTCCTGTCTCTTTTTATTAGAAGAAAACTTCTCCACGAAATCAGGAATCATATCCAGAATCTTCTCAATACCGGAATGACTGTCCACACTAATCATACGGGTAACTCCGTTATGAATGACCAAAACAGCACTGGGAGTCATCTTTCCGCCCAGTCCTCCACCACTGTTCAACTTCTTTTCGCCACGAAAGGCACCTGCAGCCACACCAAAGGTAACGTTAACCAAAGGGACAATAATGGTATCACCTATATGAATCGCATCCCCCACAACGGTCTTTGTGGATACGAATCCATCCATCCCCTGAAACAGTGTGTTAACTGTGTCGTTAAATACTTGATTTTTATTTTCCATCATTGCCTCCACCTATTACGATTGCATAAGTCTTCTGCAATCCTTATTAAAGAATATACTAACAATAAGATAAACGATATGAACAAAAAATACAATTCCTTTTATTTCAATCCAACCATTTGCATAGATGTATTCGCTCTCAAAATCCGGGACAATACTGGTTTTCTTCCCGTAGCAGCCGGGACAAAGACTGATGACACCGGTAGCCAGTCCTGTCAGCGCCGGGTCTCCCAAAGAGAACTCCACATCCGCATGTAAAATATTCGGTTTTGTTTTTTTGATAAGCCATACTATCTTTTTCAGGAAAAATTGTATTGCACTTCTATTATGCTCATCTTTCCATTTTTTATGAAAGTCTCCTACTCTATTGGAAATTTGTTTTTTCGAGTTGGTTTTCTTGGGACTTTTTTCCTTATTGGCATCCTTTATCACCTGTTGACTTTCCTGCGTCAAATCCTCCAAGGACACCTCTCTGTCTCCCAGAATATCCGCAATATCCTCTTCATCCAAAACGTTCTGCGGCATTTCTTCATTATCTCCCGGGCTGTCTTTCTTTTTTCTTCCGGGATACAGCCGGAGCTTACCCCAAAAGGCAAAAATCGCCAATTGGTACTCTCCCGCTATCTCCATCATCGCCACCTGCCAAAAGCGCAGAAATCCCCATGCACGGATGGAAACGCTATATTTTCCTCCCGGGGGATGAGAACCCTTAATACCATACCCCATGGGTAACAGTAAACAATAGGCAAGGATGGCCAAAAGAGCAATGACCAATGCCAGAAACACTATGCCCACCCACTTTAATATTGTAAAAAAAACCGCCATACTACTCTTCGTTCCCCTTTTCAAAATATGGTGCAAAATATGACTTACAGTCACAGTTGCCGGTAGCCCCATACACATCTGCCACAATGGTCTCCACCAAACTTCTGGCGTGATATTCTCCCTTTGCCACTCCAATCACTTGATATTCCTTTTTTTCAAAAAAGGGAAGTCGCAAGGTGGTAGCCGGGATAATTTCCAACTGTCCGTCTCCCATATCCGATAATACGACCAGAAAAATGGGTTTTATGTGGATTTTATGTTCCACAGACCAGCGAATCCATTTCATATTGTTGGAAAGATTATTGCTAACATACAAATCTTTATACCAATACATATTTTCTCCTGTTATTCTACCCCAAAATAGGAATCCAAAATCATCTTGGATGCAGGCACTGCATAAGAATTCCCGGAATCAACGCCTTCCATAACAACAGCAATAGCAATCTCTTTGCCGTCGGTATTTTTAGCAAAACCAACAAACCAAGAATGATCCTTGTTTTTGTCAGAACTAAATTCCGCTGTTCCTGTCTTGCCATATGCTTCATATAAGGTACTGTTAAGGGGAGAGGCCGTGCCGTTTGTCACCACATAGCGCATATACTCCTGTAACGCCTTTGCATCCTCCACTGAAAGTAGCTGTCCGAAACTTTCTTTCACAAATTGTTTCACTGTTGTTCCTGCATCATTTTGACTGTGGTCAATGATATATGGTTCCATCAACTTACCGTCGTTGGCAATAGCTCCTGCTATCATAGCCATATGAAGAGGCGACACCATAGTTTTTCCCTGCCCAATAGCTGTTTGCATCACGAGAGCAGAACTGCTGTCCTGTGGCAAATCCATTCTGCTCTTTGCGGTGGTCTTGAGCTTCGTCGGAAGCTTTCGATTAAACAAAAGTTTATCACAGAGTTTATTGTAAGATGCCAAATCAAGCTCCAAACCAATCTGGGAAAAGGCACTGTTGCAGGAATTGCCGAATGCCTCCAGTAAATTTTGTTGACCGTGTGCCCTTCCATTGTAACAATGCATTTCATAATCATCATATTCATAGGAACCATTACAGTCAAATTGATATCCCTCATCCCCCTTCTGCTGAAGGTAGGAAAGCAGGGTAATCATCTTAAAGGTGGAGCCCGGTGCGTAAAGTCCCTGCGTTGCCCTGTTAAGCAAAACAGTAGAATCTGAATCCTCTGACACATAGCTATTCCAATTGGATGCAATGTAATTCGGATCATAATCCGGCTTTGACACCATGGCAAGAATCTTGCCTGTAGAGGGTTCCATGCAGATGACCGCCCCGTCATAAGCACCCATAGCATTATAGCATGCATTCTGCAAGGACACATCCAGCGTAGTCACCACATCATCCCCGGGATTTTTCTTATCAATCACCTGATTTGCCAGGCGATTTACAATAAAGGTGTTGGAGGTCAAAAGATGGTAGTTTGCATCCAATTCCACTCCTGCCATTCCATTGGATGCATATCCCACAGCGTGGGCAAACACATTGCCATAAGGATAATACCTTGTTTCATTCCCAGCTTCGTCCAACTGAGTCTCGGCCAGTACCGTGCCATCTGCAGCAAGGATTCTACCTCTGATGGCATACTGCTCCAATCGTTCCAATCTGGCATTATAGGGATTGTTGACAAAATCAGAGCTTTTCACTTGGACAAAATAGGCGAAGTATCCGGTCATACCAATAAAAAGAGCCAAAAAGGCATAGGTCACAATGGCAAATTCCTTATTGCGACTCTTTTGTTTTTTCTTTTTTGTATTCTGTTGTGTAATCTGTCGCTTTTTCATCTTTCTGTTTCCGGAACCTTTACCGTTGAAATCAAGAATTTCAACCTCTTTGTCTTCGTTTCTCTGATGATTCTTCCATTCCTTCATCAAACTCTCCTTCATCAACCTGCAAAACGTACAAGCCTTGAATTATGGCAAACAAAATAATCGTGCTAAGCAAGGAACTGCCGCCGTAACTCACCAGGGGCAGTGTGACACCGGTGGAGGGAATGAACTTTGTCACACCCCCCAGCGCCAAAAAGGTCTGGGTACCATACAGTGTTCCAATCCCCAACGCAATTAATTTGTAGAAGTAATCTTTCACCTGCATAGCAATGTTAAAAAACATTAAAAAACAACTTATACAGATAAAAATGATACAGATGGCAAAAAATGCCCCCATTTCTTCTGAGATAGCCGCAAAAACAAAATCCGTAGTGACCACCGGAATTTTTTCCGGCATTCCCAGTCCCAGCCCGGAACCAAACCATCCTCCGGAACCAATGGCAAAGAGCGATTGACTGATTTGATATCCCTGGTCATCAATAACACTCAAAGGATCCTTCCAGGCAATCACACGATCTCTCACATGCCCAAACAGGAAGTAGGCAACCACAGAGGCCAAAGCCCCCGAAGCCACTCCCAAAAACATGTAGATGGGCTTCCTGGTGGCAACATAAAGCATCACCAGATACGTGATTAGATATATGAGAGCCCCTCCCAAATCCTTGGATGCCACTAAAATCAACACATGCAATGCTGCAATAACGGTAGTCTTTACAATATGGGAAAAATCCCTTACCTCCTGTAGCATACAGGCAGAAAAGAAGATAAAAATAATCTTGATAAACTCGGAGGGCTGTAAAACCACCGGTCCGATGGAAATGCTAAGCTTTGCTCCATAGGTGGTGGATGCTGCCACAAGCACAAATAAGAGCCCGGCAATTCCCACCACGCCATACACAAAACGCAGTTTATTCCACACCTTTAGTTTGGCTACCAGTATAGGAATAAAACAGGTAATTACCACAGCCACTGTAGCAAAGAGAAACTGCTTTACAGCCTTTTCCATATCCAGTCTCGTCAAAATAATAAAGCTTATGGTCAAAAGCATACACATATTGTTTACCAGAGACTTGGATGCATTTTCGTATATTTTCTTGTAAATAATTAAGGTGATGGCAAACAACACCATCTCACAAACCATAAGTCCCAGTACTCGTAAATCCTCCAGTACCAAAAACAGAACCAGGTTGCCGTTCAGCAACAGTTCATATATTACCACGGTCTGTTTTCGATACAGCCTCATCTGTCTTTCCCGGGAAATATTACTCTTCAAAGCCGCAAAACAATAATAGGTATAAATAGCAATCAGCATAATCATGGAAAAGCGGCTTGCTGATACAATAATATGAACCATTATTCTACTCCTCGTTTAAAATGGCCTTTGGTAACTATAGCACTAGTTTCCTGTAATATCTTGTCATTTTCTATCCCCATCCATAAGGCCTCAAATTGATCCAAAACTCTATTTGTCTCCTCTTGATCCTCCAGAGTGAAATCCAAGCGGCAGCCTTGAAAGCCAAGACTTTTTACCCGCTCTATCTCCGACAAAATATTATATATCTTACTGTTATAAATCTCATTATAGCAGAAATGACACCTGTTTTTTACAGGGAAACGTTCTCTGTAGCGATCCTGTAAATATAAAATCACCGGCTTTTTATCACAACCAACACTGTTCTGATGTTGGCAATTTGCGGTAACCATCAAGGGAATTCTACCATAAACAAGCATTGTGGAATGAGCGTTATACCGATGGGACAATTCCTTCTCATTTAATTCCAGCGGAGCACAGAATCTCTCATATCCCCTCTGTTCAAAGGCGAATAGGCTTATGTTTGATAGTGTATACAGGCGATGATCCAATTGAATGCGATTCTTGGGAAACTGTATTCCTTCCAGAAATCCCAACCCATCTAAGGAACATGCAATCACACCGGAAATCCTATCTATGTCAAAATAATCTCTATGGGCTTCCATCAGTTCCATGGCCCGTTGCCTGCAAATCAATGGCAATGTGAGATTGAATTTTTTGCCACATTGCTTCGCCTTTTGACGCAAGGTTTCAAAACATTCCAGCGCCGTATCAAAGGAAATGGAAACGACACTCACAACCTGCTTTTCACAGGCCACCATAAACTGTTCCGCTGTATCACAGCATACCAATACTTCCTTATCTCCGGCTTCTGACATATCCCCGGGTTGCAAAGCAGACTTCTCAAAAGGTACAGACTCCCTTTTATTTGTCTGGTGTTGCAACTGATGTTGTAACTGTTCAAGGGCTCTTCGACGCAAATCATTGAGTCGGCTTACCGGTATAAACACCCCGTCTTCCACATCAAAGGTCAGATGTTCAAAGGCAAAAGGCGTGTTTCCAGTCTTTTTGATTTTCTCATCAATCTCGGAGATAACAGTGGCCTTTTTTGTAGCCGCTTCAACAATATCTTCGCTGACAGCAACACAAGTATGCTCATCCACATGTACCCGTAGTTCCATCTTCTGTCCCACATGGGCGAAAAAATCCCCTTGCACCAAAATCTTAGGCTGATTCGCCGGGATGTCTGTTGTTTCCTTTTTCTCGTGGGATGGACGAGTGTAAGTGATCATATCAGGACTGTTCTGATGTCGGAAATAAGTGTTGGTAAATCCGCAACGATTTCCCAGGTCATAAATTTTTTGCTTATCTTCTTTCAAAACAGCGGTGCTTCGTCCCTCCAGATAAGCGTCTATATATTTACGATAGAGGGAAACCACCCCCACAGCATAGGCCATCTGCTTCATACGACCTTCAATCTTAAAGGAATACACCCCTGCTTCTGCCATAGCAGCAATATCCTCAATACCGCACAAATCTTTTGGACTGAGCAAGTACTCTCCCGGCATGCTCTGACGCTTCCCCTTATCATCGAACAACTGATAGGGCAGACGGCAAGGCTGAGCACATCGTCCTCGATTACCACTTCTTCCGCCTAACATACTGCTCATAAGGCACTGTCCGGAATAACACACACACAGTGCTCCGTGAACAAAAGTCTCTATTTCAACATCTGTAGCTTCATAAATCCCGGAAATTTCTCGAAGAGAAAGTTCCCGTGATGTTACCACACGACTGGCACCTGCCTCTTGTATCCACCTGGCACCTCTTGCATTTGTCACCGTCATCTGGGTGCTGGCATGTATGGCAAGTTCCGGGAAATAATATTTGACAAATTCCAACACGCCCAAATCCTGCACAATCACAGCATCCAAGCCCGCTTCATAATATGATTTCAAATAATCATACAACTTTCGTTCAATCTCAACATTCTTCAACAGGGTGTTAACTGTCAGATATGCCTTACGCCCATAGAGATGAGCGTAAGAGATAGCCTCTGCCCCCTCTTCCATCGTAAAATTCTTGGCAAAGGCTCTGGCCCCAAACATTTGACCGCCAAAATACACAGCATCTGCCCCTGCATTCACGACACTTTTAAAAATTTCTATATTTCCCGCCGGGGAAAGCAATTCCAATTTGTCTCTTTTCATATCAAATCAACTCTGCTCTATCATAAAATATGGGGACAGCACCAACTGTCCCCACGGATTAACTTGAAATACCGCCTAAAAGTGCATCCTCAAGAGATGCTTCCAGCTTCGATTTCTTCATCAGTAACTCTTTATTCTCTGCTTCCAGTTCCTTAATCTTAGTCTCTAAGTCTTCAATGCGAATCTGGTCAGCAATCAGGTCATGCTTTAAATCGTAGATTTCTTTTTCTTTCTGCTCAATGGAAAGCTCATGTTTCTCCACGGAGTCCTTGGCCTTGAAGTAATCGTCAGCAATATTCAACTCCAGAAGCGTGTGTCTGGTGTCTACAGACAATCTGCGGAACTCTTCCATCTCGTTGAACTCGTTCAGCTTGTTGTTGATATAAGAACCAACCTTCTGAAGATACCCTTCTTCTTCGTACCCGCTCAAGGTATATACCTTACCGTCTATAATTACTTCAGTGCTCTTTTTTGCAGTCATAAGAAGCTTCCTCCTAATGTGTCTAACAATATCATTATATCTAGTATATGAAAGAAAAACAACCCAAAATTAATCTTTGGGAATTCCCATATGCTGATATGCCAAATCTGTAGCCACTCTTCCTTTTGGGGTTCGCATAATCAGTCCATTCATAACCAAAAAAGGCTCAATCACATCCTCAATGGTACCGGCATCCTCCCCAATAGATGCCGCTAAGGTGTCCAGCCCCACAGGGCCACCGCCAAATTTAAACATGATGCTCTCCAACATCTTTCTGTCATTTCGATCAAGTCCCATGGAGTCAATATCAAGAAGATCCAATGCAGCCGCTGCCACTTCCTTCGTCACCACTCCATCGAACTTTACTTCTGCAAAATCCCTCACTCGCTTCAAGAAGCGATTTGCAATTCTCGGAGTTCCTCTGGATCTTCTGGCAAGTTCATAGGCTCCTTCCGGTTCCATTTTCATATGTAACTTCTTTGCAGACTGTACAATAATGGTCTGTAATTCCTCAGGTGTATAGTATTCCAAATGATGCACCACACCAAATCGATCCCGCAAGGGTGCCGACAAAAGTCCCGCTCTCGTGGTAGCCCCCACCAAAGTATATCGAGGCAATTCAATGCGAACAGATTTGGCGGAATTCTCCTTGCCAATCAATACATCCATAGCATAATCTTCCATAGCTGTATATAAAAACTCTTCCACCTGCTTATTTAATCGATGAATCTCGTCGATAAAAAGCACATCGCCCTCTCTGAGATTAGACAAAATGGATGCCATATCTCCCGTCTTTGCTATGGCAGGACCCGAAGTAATCTTGATGTTTGATCCCATCTCATTTGCAATGATACAGGCAAGCGTGGTCTTTCCCAATCCGGGCGGCCCATAAAACAGCACGTGATCCAATGCCTCACTACGATTCTTTGCCGCTTCGATATAAATTTTGAGATTATCCTTTGCCCGCTCCTGTCCGATGTATTCATCCAGACTCTGGGGGCGAAGTGACGGCTCTACACTGACATCCTCCGTCAAAACTTCTGTTGAAATCACACGTTTTTCCATGACAAACTCCTATAAGAATGACATTTTCTTCAGAACTTCTTTCAGTACCACTTCCACTGTGGCATCATCATCAAACTCAATTCCTTCCATGGCTCTAAGAGCTTCTGAAGCAGAATATCCCAGACTCTCCATAGCCTCCAGTACATCCTGTTTGACAGCCTGATTGCCGGGTGCCTGCGTCGTGTAACCCAAGCCGCTGACACTAACTCCGTCAATCTTATCTCTCAAATCTATAATCACACGCTGTGCCGTCTTTGCACCGATTCCCGGTGCCGCCGCAATGGCCTTGGCATCTTCTGCCAAAATAGCAAAACGCAAATCCGAGGGAGTCAGCACCCCCAAAATTGCCAAAGCCCCTTTGGGCCCGATGCCGTTCACACCAATCAAAAGACGAAACAGTTCCAATTCCTCTCTGGTGGCAAAGCCAAAGAGCATCATGGCATCCTCTCGCACATGCAAGTAGGTATAAACCTTCACCTGTTGTCCCAAATGGCGCATGGATGCAACGGTAGACCTGGATACAGCAAACTCATATCCTATTCCCTGATTGTCCACCACAATGGAGTCCTCATTTACTTCCACCAATTCTCCCGAAATATAGGAATACATAAAAAACCTCCTATGATTTAAATAAATGTCCGGTTCTTTTCACTATTTCAAAAGCAATCACACCAATCAACAGCCCGGTCAGTCCGCCACCAATGAACAAAAATGGGAAGTAGCCAAAGAGATACAGATTCTCTACCACACACACAGCAACAATAATCTGTCCCAAATTGTGAAAAATCCCGCCACAGACACTGATTGTTATTATGTTTAATTTCCCTGTCCTCTTTAACAGACACATCACGGTAAGGCTTAAAAGCCCCCCTGCCAGACTGTAAATAATACTGAAGGCATTTCCAAAGAGAAATCCTGCCAAAAGCACGCGCAGGATAGAGATGACATATGCATCTCTTGTCCCCAGAGTATATAGAACCAGCAAAATCACTGTATTGGTCAGTCCCAATTTCATACCGGGGACTCCAAAAAAGAAGGGGATCAAATTTTCCACATAACTAAATACCAGGGCAAGCGCTAAAAACATACCCAGATAACTAACTCGATTTTTCATGTACTCCTCTATTTTGCAATGGAATCAAACTGAGATTCCTGCTCTGTGTCGACCTGAACCACCACACGATTGGGCAGGCATACAATGGTTTCTCCCTGATAGGAGATTTCTCCCTGTTTCATGCACAGGTGATCCGGACAGTCTGCCTCTTTCATAAAGGCTTGTCCCTGAGCAATCTCAAGAACATTGGTCTCTTTTCCATTTACCACAATGGGAATGGTTTGATCCACCATCAAATCATAGGTGCCAATCAACTGACCATCAACAGAGACACTAACCAGCCCCGCTTGTTTTCTGGGATAGAAAAAATACACCCCTAACAAAACTAGGCACAACCCTGCAATCATCAGTAAAACTTTGATGTCATTTACACCAAACTTTTTCATTTACACTTGTTCTCCAATATAATAGAATCCTTTGCACTCTGTCAGGCGAACCGAGATAATCTGACCAATCAATGACACATCTCCCGGGAAGTGCACCACAGCGTTATTCCCCAAACGACCTGTCACCAGGGTGTTATCTTGTCCGTTCTGCTCTTCCACCAATACAGAAACCACTTCTCCTGTAAGCATTGCCGCCTTCTCCTGAGAAATCTCCTGCACCCGGGCAAGCAAACGGTCAAAACGATCCTTTACAACATCATCCGGCACTTGCTCTTCCATTACAGCAGCAGGAGTTCCGGTACGTTTGGAGTAAATAAAAGTAAAGGCACTGTCAAAGCGAACCTTTTCCACCACATCCAAAGTCTCCAAAAAATCTTCCTCCGTCTCACCCGGAAATCCCACAATGATATCTGTGGTAATTGCCATATCAGGTACTTTGGCACGAATCTTTTCCACAAGCAAAAGATAGTCTTCTTTGGTGTATCTGCGATTCATCTTCTGCAAAACGCGGCTACTTCCGGACTGCAGAGGCAGATGAAAATGGTTACAGATCTTTTTGGATTTGGCCAGTACTTCAATCAGTTCGTCTGACAAATCTTTGGGATGGGATGTCATAAAACGAATACGCTGTAATCCGGGAATCTTCTCTATCTCCTCAAGCAGCCGGGCAAAGGTAATGGGTTCATCTAAATTCTTACCATAGGAGTTGACATTTTGCCCTAACAGCATAATCTCAACAACGCCATCTGCCACCAGTCGCTGGATCTCACGGATAATATCTCTTGGATGGCGACTTCTCTCCCGGCCACGCACGTATGGTACAATGCAGTAACTACAGAAATTATTACAGCCAAACATAATATTAACTCCGGATTTGAAATGAAATTTTCTCTCCACAGGCAAATCTTCCACAATCTGGTCTGTATCTTCCCAGATATCTACAATCATAGACTCAGACAGCAATGCCCGAACTAAGAGTTCTGCAAACTTGTAAATGTTGTGGGTTCCAAAAACCAAGTCAACAAAGAGATATTTTTTGCGAATGGTTTCCACAACATGCTTCTCCTGCATCATACAACCACAGAGCCCTATCATCATATGAGGATTCTTCTTTTTCTTGTTGTGAAGATATCCCAGACGACCATACACTTTGTTGTTGGCGTTCTCACGGACGGTACAGGTATTATAAATCACAAAATCCGCATCCTCCGACTCCGCCTCCACATAGCCAATCTGCTCCAGAATACCCACTAATTTTTCGGAATCTCTGGCATTCATCTGACACCCAAAGGTATTGACACAAAAAGTTAACTTCCGCCCAAGCTCTGTCTCTTTCTCAGCAACAATATCCTTGGCAACCTGTATAAAATAATACTGCCTATCCACCTCAGTCTCAGGTAATTTATTCTCTGCAAAAACATCTTCTAGTCTAATCATACAAACTCCTCATGTTAAGGACGTGTCTGTCCATTTCCGTAAATGATATATTTGGTGCTGGTTAATGCCTCCAGTCCCATAGGCCCTCTGGCGTGAAGTTTCTGTGTACTGATTCCTATCTCCGCCCCAAAGCCAAACTCAAATCCATCTGTAAATCTTGTAGATGCGTTCACATACACACAGGCAGCATCAATCTCATTTAAGAATTTCTCTGCATGATTGTAATCTGTGGTGATAATGGATTCAGAATGACCTGTGTTAAACGTATTAATATGTGCAATTGCCTCATCAATGTTAGAGACAATTTTCACAGACATAATATAATCCAAATATTCCGTTCCCCAATCCTCTTCCGTTGCCCGGGAAAAATCAGGACAAATAGTCACTGCGGCCTCATCTCCTCGAAGTTCCACCGAATGAGAAAGCAGTCGTTCCCGAATCATAGGAAGAACCTTTGGTGCCACCGCCTTGTGAATCACCAGAGACTCACAGGCATTGCATACGCCTATGCGTTGCGTCTTTGCGTTCTCAATAATATCTACCGCCATTGAAAGGTCTGCTGTCTCATCTACATAAATGTGACAGTTACCGGTTCCGGTCTCAATTACAGGAACCGTGGCATTTTTCACAACTGCCTGAATCAAACCTGCACCACCTCTTGGAATCAACACATCCAGATAGTCATTCAATCTCATAAAGGCTGTTGTGGTTTCCCGGTCGGTATCTGTAATCAGACTGATGGCATTCTCGTCAACCTCCATCCGACGCAGGGATTTATGAATGCTCTCCACTATGGCAATATTGGAATACAAAGCATCACTTCCACCTTTTAAAATCACTGCATTTCCTGTCTTAAAGCAAAGCCCAAAGGCATCCGCTGTCACATTGGGTCTGGCCTCATAGATGATGCCCACAACTCCCATAGGAACACGTTTTTTCCCAATGCGAAGACCATTGGGACGGTTCATCATAGAAAGAACTTCTCCAATTGGATCCTCTAAGGCTGCCACTTGGCGCAGTCCCTCCGCCATCTGCTCTATGCGTTCCGGTGTCAGCAACAAGCGATCTAACAAGCCTTGCGACATATGATTTTCTTTTCCTCTGTCCATATCCAGCTCGTTTTGTGCAATGATTGTCGCAGTGTCTTCCATCAGACCTACTGCGACCTGCTCCAGAACCTGATTTTTTAGAGCTGTACCCATTATTTGTAATTTTTTAGATGCAATCTTCGCACCTTTTCCAATTTCCATCAAATCCATATGCTTTGTTGTCCTTTCTTAGTTACAATGTCAATCACATTAGATGCTGATACCACTAAGTCCATTTTTATATCGTGTCCCATAGCCGGAATTTCATCTTGTAATTGCTCGTCATAACAAACACCTATCTTATATATCTCTGCTGTACTCCGGGATAAGTAACGATCATAATATCCCTTGCCATATCCCATGCGATTACCTGTTTTGTCAAAAGCAACCCCAGGTACAACACATACTGCCTTGGTAAATGTTGCAAGTTGGCAATATGCTGCCGGTTCTCTCACGCCAAAATTGCCTGGGATAAGATCAGATGCATTCTCAACATAGTAAAAATCCATCTCTTCCCCGGACACTCTGGGAAAGCACACCATCTTATCCTGAGCCAGTGCCCATGCAAATACGGCGTCTAATGTTACTTCCGGTGATTTTGCTGCATAAAGCATAACCACATCCGTCTCTTGAAGCATTTTTGTTCTCAAAAGATAATCACAGATATCCGTTGCTTCCTTACAACGCTGTTCCTCCGGCATATCCTTTCGCAGGGCAATCAGTTGTCTTCTAAGACTGCTTTTTGTGTCCATACTTTTCACCGAGATTCACAACAGTTCCATCTTTTTCAACCATATCAATGTTATCCAGCTGTTGCTTTAAATTACTACGAACAGAAGCCAAAAACTCCTGACGAAGAGCTGCCTGCTCTTCCTTTTCTGCAGGTGTCAATCCCTCTGTCTTTGATTTTCTTGCCAAAACATTAATACGCGCAATCTTTTCCTCTGTCATTAATTCATATTCTCCTCAATAAAATCTGCAATAAAAAAATCATCCTTAGGGTTGGCAGAAAATACTGTCCCTACAAAGTCGTCCTCCAAAATTTGATGCAAGATACCAACGTCTTTACCATTGGCGATAATCATATCTGCACCGGAATATGTGGCAATACGGGCAGCATTGAGTTTCGTGGTCATACCGCCGGTTCCCACATCACTGCCGGTTTTGGACTTTGCCATATGTAACAGACGCTCGTCCAAAACATCTACTTGCTCCACCAATTTGGCTTCCGGATTATCTTTTGGATTGTCGGTAAATAATCCATCAATATCAGAGAGCAAAATCAAAAGGTCTGCTCCAATCAAAGAGGCAACCAATGCAGCCAAAGAGTCATTATCACCAAATTGAATTTCGTAGGTATTTACCGTATCATTCTCATTCACTACAGGCACAACTCCTAAACGAAACAATTCCTCAAAGGTATTCTGAGCATTCTTTCTTGAGACATTGTCTGTCATGGTCTTTTTGGTCATCAGCACCTGTCCACAGCGCTGATAATATTCGCTGAACAGTTTCTGATATGTCATCATAAGACTTGCCTGCCCCACCGCAGCACACGCCTGTTTGGTAGAAATATTCTTGGGACGTTTGGTAATTCCCAATATCTTACGTCCCACTGCAATTGCACCGGAGGATACCAGGCACACATCAATGTCCTGGTTCTTCATATCGCAGAGCTCCCGCACCAGTTTCTCCAACTTGATAAAATCCAGCTGGCCTGTCTTTGCGTGTTGCAAAGAGGATGAGCCAATCTTCACCACAATTCTCTTTTTGTTTTTAAAACGATTCTTCTTCATTGTTCTCCCTATATTTACACACTAAAAAACCAAGATAAATTATACCCAATCTTTCCTTGTATTGCAATTCCTTTGTGTCGTATCCGCTATTGTGCTATGATAGGACTTATGAAGAAAATAAAATGTACTATTATAACTATTTGCCTTATGTGCACCTGCATATTCACCACTGCTTGCAGCAGAAGTCCGGAACCAATTTCCGGAACTGGATGCTACTTTGATACCGTTATCACTATTACATTATATTGTGATGACGCCCAGCATTATATAGATGAATGCTTTGCCATAGCGGCAGAATATGAAGATTTGTTCAGTGCCACAAAGGAAGGCAGCGACATTTATAACCTAAATCATAGCGACGGACAAGCTATAACCTTAAATCCCGAAACGGTTACATTAATCCGGGAAGGCATTAGATATGCCAAAGAAAGCAACGGCACATTTGATTTATCCGTGGGAAATCTATCATCTATCTGGCAAGAAGCAATCAAAAGCCAAAAACTGCCACAGCAAAATGATGTGGTCAATGCGCTTTCCACCGTGTCCTGGGAAAACATTGTTGTAAAGGGAAACGAAGTAAAATTGTCAAATGATGCAAGAATTGATTTGGGCGGTATCGCCAAAGGCTACATTGCAGACAGAATGAAGGAGTATCTGTTAGAACAGGGTATTCAAAACGGCCTCATTAACCTAGGTGGAAACGTCTCGGCTGTGGGTCCAAAGTCATCGGATAATCCAATGTATACCATTGCTATCCAAAAACCCTTCTCTGAGGATGGGGAAGCTATCGCATCTGTGAAAATCACAGACCAATCGGTGGTGACCTCCGGAACCTATCAACGATATTTTAAGGTCGAAGACCATGTGTACCATCACATTTTGAATTTAACAACAGGGTATCCTTGTGAGAACGATTTAAACTCTGTCACAATTATTTGCGATAAATCCATAGACGGTGATGCCTTATCTACCACTGTTTTTTTGATGGGATTAAAAGACGGACTAAAATATGTAGAGAATTTACCGGATACTGAGGCTGTCTTTATTACCAAAGAAGGCAAAATCAAAACCACATCCGGTATGGGTAAAACCATTCCCTTTCAAGAAATAAAATAGCCAGGGGAAAATATCATTCCCCTGGCTTATCTTTTACTTATTTTGCAAGAATAATCTTCTTTGGACATTTCTCGGCACAAGTGCCACATCCAACACATTTCTCCTGATCGATATATGCAATATTATCCTCCACATGAACCGCGTCATGTTCACAGTTCTTCTCGCAGAGATGGCATGCGATACATCCCACAGAACAAACGCTCATCACGTCCTTGCCCTTGCCCTTGGAATTACACTGTACCAAGTGGGTGGCATCATATGGAACAAGTTCAATCAACTGCTTTGGACAAACAGCTACACACTTACCGCAGGCCTTACAAGCCTCCGGGTCAACCTTAGCAATTCCATCTACAATATGTATGGCATCGAAAGGACACGCCTTCACGCAACTTCCGTATCCCATACAACCATAATTACATGACTTTGGTCCGCCTCCCGGAACAAACGCCATAGCCTGACAATCTTCCACACCGGTATATTCATAATCCTTACCGGCTTTCTCACAGGTCCCCGCACATTTGACGAAAGCAACCTTTTTTGTTCCCTCTTCAGCGGCAACACCCATAATCTCGCCAACCTTTGCCCCTACCGGAGCACCGCCTACTGGACAGGCATTGACTGGTGCCTCCCCCTTTACGATGGCAGCGGCAAGACCGGAGCAACCGGCATATCCACAACCACCACAATTGTTGCCGGGTAACACCCCGATGATGGCTGTCTCTCTCTCGTCCACCTGTACTTTAAACTTTTCAGAAGCAAAGCAGAGGAAGAATCCCATCAAACATCCTGTGCAGCCGACAATTACAGCAGCTACAATCACTCCTACTACACTCATTTGTCAGCCCTCCTAAATAACACCTGAAAAACCAAAGAATGCCATGGCCATCAAACCTGCTGTCACAAGAACAATGGCAGAGCCACGGAATGGCTTTGGAATGTCATTAAATTCAATTTTCTCACGGATTCCTGCCATAATCACAATAGCAATGGTAAATCCGATAGCTGTACCCAATCCGTTTATCACACTCTGGATAATATTATAATTGTTGGTAATATTTTTCAAAGCGATACCAAGCACAGCACAGTTGGTTGTAATCAATGGAAGATACACACCAAGGGACTGATACAACGCCGGCATCTGTTTCTTTAAAAACATTTCAACAAACTGCACCAGAGCAGCAATTACAAGAATAAATACAATGGTCTGCAGGTATGCAAAACCTGTAGGTGCCAAAATAAACTTATAAATCACACTTGTTACGAAGCATGAAATCGTCAATACGAAGATAACGGCTCCACCCATGCCGGCCGCTGTCTCTACCTTCTTGGATACACCAAGGAAAGGACACAGTCCGAGGAACTGGCTCAGTACAACGTTATTGACAATTGCAGACGCAACCAAAATCAAAATCAATTCTTTCATTGTCCTCTACCTCCTATTCCTCTTCCTTTGTTGCACTGACGGTGGACTTGCCTGAGCAGGATCCCATAGAACAACTCTCACAGTCACCAGCCAAGCATCCGGTAGCCGGTGCAATGGTCTTGCCTTTGCTTTCAGCCTTGGCACGAATCACATTCATCAGAGCAACCAAAGCAGCTAAGACAAAGAACGCACCCGGTGCAAGAACAAAAATGGTAATCGGTGTATATCCCGCCTTACCTGCATCCGCCAATGGCAAAACTTGCGCACCGAATATCTGTCCGGCGCCAAGAATCTCGCGGACAATACCAATCAACGTCAGCCCCAGTGTAAATCCAAGACCCATACCAAGACCATCGAAGATGGAAGGTACTACCGGATTCTTAGAAGCATAGCTCTCTGCTCTACCAAGGATAATACAGTTAACCACAATCAGTGGAATGTAAATTCCAAGGGATGCATACAAACTAGGAATAAAGCCCTGAACCAAAAACTGAACAATTGTCACAAAGGATGCAACAATTACGATAAATGCCGGAACACGTACTCTGTCCGGAATAATATTTCTCAAAAGAGAAATCAATAAATTGGACATAACCAAAACTACTGTTGTGGAGAGTCCCATACCAAGACCATTCATAGCAGATGTGGTAACTGCCAGCGTAGGACACATACCAAGCATCAGCACGAAAGTCGGATTCTCTTTGATAATACCGTTTTGTAAACGTTCCACAATCTTATTCATTTGACGCACCTCCTACAATACTGGAATAATATGTGAGACCTGCGTCAATGCCGTAGGTAACAGCCTTCGATGTAATGGTAGCACCACTGATTGCCTCAATCTCATTTTCAGCACTCTTGCCGCCTTTTGTCACCTCGAGAATCTGTGCCTGAATGCCTTTAAACTGATTCATAAAAGCATCTTCCTTGGCCTTCATACCAAGACCGGCCGTCTCGCTGATGTCTGTAATGGAGTATCCATTTAACACTCCATCCTTGGTAACACCCATTGACAACACAATATCTCCGCCGTATCCGGCATGGGATGTAAGGGTGATAACATAGCCCAAGGTCTCGCCATTGTTATCCTGTGCCACAACACAGTTGTTAATCTCATCATCTGTATAACCGGCCTCAGCCACAACCGCTGTAGCCTTCTTCGCATCAAAACCTTCCAAGTCTGCAAAGCTTGCCGCATCCTGGAATACTTCTTTGTATGCAGCCTGTGTGGCTGCCACTTGTGCCTGAGCAATAGGACCCTTGGTGATCTCATATACGCCACCAAGGCATACACCTGCAATCAGTGTTATTGCTGTAAGAATCAAGGCGTCTTTCACTAATTTATTCATTATTTGTCGCCTCCTTTTTCTTTCACAATACCAAAAGCTCTGGGGATTGTAATTCTCTCAATCAAAGGAACTAACAGGTTACCGAAAATAATTGCATAGGAAACACCCTCTGCAGATGCACCAAAGATACGGAAGATACCGGTCAGTATACCTAAAACAATACCAAACAAAATCTTGCCCATTGGGGTAATTGGTGAGGTAACATAATCTGTTGCCATAAAGAAGGCACCAAGCATCAAACCACCACCGCAAAGCTGTGCAATTAAGTAATTCATATCAAATCCATGTCCACCAAAAAGCAGAACAAACACGGCAAACGTCAAAATGTAAGAGCCGGGAATTCTCAAATCAATCACACCGAACAAGATCAAGATAATCGCACCAATCATCAGGGCAATTACACTGGTTTCTCCAATGGTTCCTGCTGTGGTTCCAAGTAGCATTGACATGGTATCCACAGACTCTCCTGACTTCAGTAAGGCCAGTGGTGTGGCTCCTGTTGTGCCATCATAGGTAAAACTCGTCATGGAACCTGTAAAGGAAATCAACAAGAAACATCTGGCTCCCAGAGCCGGGTTCATAAAGTTCTGTCCCAAGCCTCCGAACAACATCTTAACTACAACGATGGCAAATACACCACCTAATACTGCCTGCCACCAAGGCAAGGTGTGTGGCAAGTTCAAAGCCAGCAATAAACCGGTGACAACAGCACTCAAATCGCTGATTGTGCTCTTTTTATGTACAATCTTTTCGTATATCCATTCTGATGCCACACAACTGGCAATGGTCACCAGAATCAGCACCAACGCTCTCACGCCAAAATTATAAATACCAAAGATGGAAGCAGGCAATAATGAAATTATTACCAAAAGCATCACTTTCTGGGTATCAACTTTATCTCTCACATGTGGCGAAGATGTAACATTTAATAAATCACTCACTACATTCCACCCCTTTCTAATTCTTCTTTCTCTTCTCAGCCAAGACCATCTTCTTCATAGTCTTAACAGACTGTGCCAAAGGTCTGCGGGCCGGGCATACAAAACTGCAGCTACCGCACTCCACACACTCTAAACCGTACCATTTCTCAAATACATCCATCTGATTGTGTTCTGCATAATCAGCCAGTCTGGATGGAATCAGATTCTCAGGGCATGCCTCCACACAGCGACCGCAATTGATACAAGCCGTTGTCTCATACTTAGATGCCTCATCCTCTGTCATACAGAGTAATGCTGATGTGGTCTTGGTGGTTGGCACATCGACAGAAAACAATGCAAACCCCATCATTGGTCCACCGGCAATCATCTTCTTGGCCGGATTCTTCAAACCTCCGGCTGCTTCCAACAACTGCTTATAGCTTGTTCCAATACTAATATAGAAGTTGCGAGGATCATTTACCGCATCACCTGTCACCGTAAAGATACGATTTGTGAGTGGTCTGCCCAAAGCAACCGCATTGTAAATGGCAACCATGGTCTCTACATTGTCAACAATACAGCCTGCGTCTGCCGGCAACATCTTGGAATTAATACTTCTTCCTGTGGTTGCGTATATCAACTGACGCTCTCCACCCTGAGGATACTTGGTCTGCAATGGGCAAACCTCCATCCTTGGTTCTCCGGAAACAAGCGCCGCAATCTTCTCAATGCAATCCGGCTTATTGTCTTCAATACCAAAGATTCCCTTTGCATTTGGGAAAAGCTGAAGGATAATTCGCATACCTTCTACTAACTTCTCCGGCTGTTCAACCATTCTGCGGTAATCAGATGTAAGATATGGCTCACACTCTGCGCAGTTGGCGATGATATATTCTATCTTCTCCGGCTCCTTTGGAGAGAGCTTCACATGAGTAGGAAATCCTGCACCACCCATACCAACAACACCTGCCTCTTTGATCTTGTTGATAATCTCCTGATTACTCAGTGCAGTGATGTCCTTGGTCTCCTCATAGGAAACTTCCTTGAACTCTCCATCGCTCTCAATCACAATGGAGTTCACCATATCACCTACTGTAACACGTCTTGGCTCAATTGCCTTGACCGTACCAGATACAGAAGAATAAATTGGAGAGGAAACAAAACCACCTGCTTCCGCAATTTTCTGTCCCTTTAAAACCACATCACCTACAGCTACAATTGGTGTAGCAGGTGCTCCGATGTGCTGTGACAAAGGGAAAACTAATTCTCCTTCCGGTAGCAATTCTTTGATTTGCTTAGACTTAGATAAGTCTTTGCCATCCTTTGGATGAACGCCACCCTTAAATGTCTTTAGGCCCATGAACTGTACCCCTCTTTCTTTCGATCTTTGTGTCAAATACACTA
>JAQXIY010000015.1 GCA_029008035.1 Lachnospiraceae bacterium | reverse complement strand
CATACGCTGCACCACGCTCCCCATGACTTTTTATTTCAAATTGTGAGAATTAGATTCCGTATGTATTCACATCGTCATCTGTAATCTCGGTAGCATCAAAGCCCTTCTCTTCCATGACAACTACCTTCTCAGAAAGTGTCTCACCAGCCTCAAGCTTCTTGATGATTTCATCAATGTAGGAAGCCTGGAATGGGTTACACTGTCCATCATAGTTCCAGTTGCCTGCCTTAAGCTCTTCCAAAGCCCACTTGTTGCAGTCGAAACCGATGATGATAACATCTTTGCCAACACCATGAGAGATGTTTGCCTTGTCAAGAGCTGCTACAGCTCCTTTAGCCATATCATCGTTCTCAGCGTAGATTACATTGAACTTATCACCCTTGTCGATAACTGACTGTACAATCTGCTGTGCCTTCTCTGCGTTCCACTCAGCTGTCTGCTGTGTAACGATGTTCCAGTTGCTCTCAGCTGCTACCTTTTCATCCAAAGCGCCGCTACGACCCTTCTGAGCTGCTGTACCCATAACACCCTGGATATGGATAACATTGTACTCGTCAAGTCCCTGGCCTGCTAACCATTCAACTGCCTGTGCACCTTCTTTGTCCATGTCTGATACGATGGATGCCTCGTAAAGGCTCTCATCTGCATCGATGGTACGGTCAAACAAGATAACTCTTACGCCCTGATCCTGAGCATCCTTCAATACAGAATCCCATCCTGCTGTATCAGCAGCGGAAAGAAGAAGATAATCAACGCCGTCCTGGATGAACTTCTGAGCTGCTGTAATCTGCTCATCGTTCTTTAAGCTGTAAGCAAATGAAGCGTCATATCCATTCTCCTTAGTGAACATAGCCTTCAAATCCTTATCGTTTGCTGTACGATATCCGGACTCGTTAGGATCGTTGTTGATAATACCAACTTTGATCAAATCAGATCCTGTGTCTGCATCTGCAGAACCTGCATCGTTGCTAGCCTTCTTACCACAAGCGGTAAGTCCAACTACCATTGTCAGTACTAAGATGGCTGCTAAAATTTTCTTTTTCATTAAAATACCTCCCAATCTCATTAGATTTTTAAGGACCATCCCTTTGATGTTTTCATTCTATGAGTTCTTTGGGTTTTTATCCATTCACAAAAATCTTTAAATGGTTAAAATTCTTCTTGCACCCGGAAAAAAGTTGGTTTTTTTCTTTTAAGGGTTGAATTTTCTTCAACCAAGTATATTCTATTCATTTACCACATAGGGAAGACGGATACACACCAAGGTTCCCTCTCCCATTTCACTGGAAATGTTTATGCCGTATTCCTCTCCGAAACTAAGGCGAATACGCTCATTTACATTATACAGACCATAAAAATCTTTCCCGGTAAGTACCTTGTTGCGGATACCGTCCTGTACTTGCAACAGACGTTCCGGACTGATGCCGATACCATCATCCTTAACCCGAAGTTCAAAGCAATCCTCTTCGGGCACACCCCATACCCGGATATGTCCCATGCCCCGCTTATTCTTGATGCCGTGGTACAGCGCGTTTTCCACCAAAGGCTGTACTGTAATCTTGGGAATGCTATACTTCTCAAGTTCTTCCGGCACATCAATATCATAAGATAATATGTCCTGATACCTCACCTGTTGGATTTCAAGATAACTCTTTACGTGGAGTATCTCCTCCCGAATAGAGTTCACCTCTTTTCCGCGGTTTAAGGAGGTTCTAAAGAAGTCCGACAGGTTCTTTACCATGCTCACTACCTTTTTCTGCTCTCCCGCCTCAGCCAACCAAATTATGGCATCCAGCGTATTGTACAGAAAATGAGGATTAATCTGAGCCTGTAAAAGTTCAAACTCCGCCTTGCGAAGGCGCACCTGCTCTGTCTTCACCTGTTCCAGCAACTCATTGATTTTGTCTATCATGGTGTTCATGGAATCGCTGAGCATTGTTGCTTCCACGCCGGTATTGATATTGGCGCGAACAGTCAAATCTCCCTTTGCAATTTGGTCTGTCACATGGGATAGTTCCTGAAATGGTTTTGTGATGCTCCGGGGCACATAATATGAAAGGAATATGGTTAGTCCCAGAATAATAACCATTGCCATCAGGCAGAATCGCAACATTTGCGTGAAGAACCTGCGATAGGCCTCCTGAGACTTCTGCACTCCCTGTACCTCATAATAAGTGTATTGGGAAAATTCGTCTCGCACCAGTGTGGTAACAATCTGGACATCGTTTTCCCAGATTTCCATATTCTCCTGGTATTTATTCCCCTGAGCAAGGTTATTCTCGATGCGCTTCGTGTACACCTCGAGATTCTTAAGATATTTCTTGATATTTTTGATACGTTGCCGGTTCTCCAGAGAATCTGTAATATTCTCCAATCCCTCGGCAATGTTATATGCTTTGTCCAGCATCTCTTTCGTATCAGATTCTTGGACAGACTTGTTCCCTACAATCAGCAAATAGACCTCATAGTCAAAATCCTTCTTGAAATCTAAGCTGAACTCACTGGCAACCACGGTGGAATTAATCATATTCTCGTATTGCCGGTTAGAGGACCAAAGATTGTAAAAGCTGTAAAAAAGGATAAGGCAGATGGGTGCCAGCAGAAGAACGTAAGACCATCGTATCTTTGTGGCAAGGGTGGAGCGATTGTACAGTTCTTTCCATCCTTTTAACATGCCTCTATTCCCCCTTTGTGTCTTTCTTTCCTCTGTATTGTGTAGGTGTCATCCCCTGGGTCTTCTTAAATAAGTAAGAAAAATAATGTGGATCCTTGTAGCCCACCTTCATGCTGATGACGCTGCTCTTTTCTCCTGTGCACCGCAACAGCTCCTTAGCTTTGTTCATGCGATAATCTGTCAAATACTTGATAAATGTCTGATTGGTTTGTTGACTGAAAATTGTGCTGAGGTGATTTGGCGAAAAGTTTACATGAGAGGCTACCAGATTCAGAGACAAATCTTCATCTGCGTAATTCTCCTCAATGTACTGCATCACCTGCATCACAACACCGCGATACCTGTCACCGGCTGTTTGTTCCCGCAATCCTACTGCTTTATGTATAATGGAAATGATATACTCCTTGGCGCTCTCCACATCCTTCAGCGCTCCCGGGGTAAAATCAGGTGCCACAATTTCGTCTCGACTGATCTGCAGGCTCTCTAGGAAATCCCCCACACAGAAGTATGCATCCATCACAATATATTGACGGAAGATGTTGGATTTCATGGCCTCATTACCTACACCCTGGAAAAATCCTTCTACAAAATAGCGGGTCTCCTCCTGATTGCCAAGCTTTAAAAACTCCAGAATTCGCCCCCGATCCACCTGCTTAGGATTCACATTCTCAATGAGAAACTCTTCCTGCTTATCTGCAATCTGTCCACTATCTAAGATACTGCTCTCCTCCATAAGATAACGATGGGCAAAGGCCCTGCTGGCCTGTTCAAAGCATTCCGGTAACTCCCGCAGTCGGTTTACTGCCTTGCCCACACCGCCAAAATATTTCAGATGTTGATAGTGAGATAAAATCTCCTTTGTTTTACTGACAAATTCCTCCTGAAGCTTTATCAGTTCCTCCTGTGAATCTCCCTTGAACAAGAAGGCCTTCCCCTCTAATCCGCGGTCGAACACCAATGCAACCTTGTCATCTTTGAAGCTGCGAAGCTCCTCCTCTGCCTCCAATACACTATCGGAAAATTCATCCTCCTGGTGTGTGGAGGATTTCAGTTGGAATAAAATCAGATTGTACCAAATGGCAGAGATATCAATGCTTAGGCCATCTGCCATTTCATGTAATTCTGCCGGAGATTTATCTCCCGACACAAGATGAAGAAAGAACTCCTTACGGTTATTCTGAATGTTCTCCTCCATCTCTCTGTCGTATTTATCCCGGATTTCCCGCTCCTTGCGCTTCTCCTCAATTCTGGCAGAAACAATATCCAATTCCTTCAGCAATTCATCACCGCTGATAGGCTTAGACAAGTATTCTGCCACACCAATCTTGATTGCCTCCTTAGCGTAGGCGAATTCCTCAAATCCGGTGAGGATGATAATCTCAATCCAAGGCATTTCTTTCTTGATGAGTTTGCTCAGTTCCAAACCATCCATAAAGGGCATACGAATATCTGTAATCACAATGTCCGGTTTTAACTTTTGTATCATGGGGAAAGCTACTTCCCCATCTCCCGCTTCTCCGCAAAACTCATATCCGTGGGCGGCCCAGTCCACATTGTTCTTGATGCCCTCCCGCATCACAAACTCATCTTCAACCAAAAATACCTTTAACATCAAATTCCCCAATTCCTATATTTTTTAATCCTGAGCGTAATACTCCAGCATAGCATTTTTTAAACCTTCTAATTTAGCGTCAGCATCTTCTAAGGAGGTTCCCTTTACTCCAAAATAAAACTTAATCTTGGGCTCTGTTCCTGACGGACGCACACAGCACCAGCTATTGTCTTCCAACTCATAGTATATTACGTTGGACTCAGGCAATCCTGTGGAAGTCACTTCTCCCGTTATCAGGTCTTTTCTTGTGTCCAGCTTATAGTCTCGGACAGCCAATACCTTATAATCTCCCAGTTTTTCCGGCAGGTTCTCTCTGGCTCCGGACATCATCTCCTGAATCTTGGCTGCGCCATCCTTGCCTTTTAACTCGATAGGCTCCTGGCCTTCCTTGTAGTAGCCATATTTCTCATACATATCTACCATGGCATCCCACAGAGTCTTACCCTGCTTCTTGTACCATGATGCAACCTCACAGAGCATCATCACTGCCACACAAGCATCCTTGTCTCTGGCATAAGTTCCGGTAAGGCATCCATAGCTTTCCTCCAAACCGAACACATAATTATATGTGTTGTTCTCCTCAAAAAGGCGAATCTGTTCTCCAATGAACTTAAATCCGGTGAGCACCTCGATTAACTTCACCCCGTAGTTGGCTGCAATAGATTTTGCCATATCTGTGGTAACGATGGTCTCAATCAATGCCGGATTCTGTGGCATGGTACCGGTAGCTTCTCTCTCTCTTAAAATATATTCTGCAATGAGCATTCCAGACATATTACCGGTAAAGGATACATACTCTCCTGTGGCGGTATCCTTGCAATAGACACCCAAGCGATCTGCGTCAGGGTCTGTGGCCAAAACAATATCAGCGTCTACCTCCTTGGCCAACTTCAACGCCAGCTCAAATGCCTTTGGAGATTCCGGATTGGGATAAGCAACCGTAGGAAAATTACCATCTGGCAGTTCCTGTTCCTTTACCACATATACTTTCTCAAAGCCCAATTCCTTCAATACGCGGCGAACCGGTATGTTACCTGTTCCGTGCAGTGGTGTATATACAATGGTAAAGTCCTTGGCCATCTCCTTGATTACTTCCGGATGAATGGACTGCTTCTTCAGTTCCACCATATACTTGTCGTCAATCTCTTCCCCTATCTCATGATAAAGGCCTGCAGCTACAGCCTCTGCCTTATCCATTGTCTTTACCAAATCAAAGGATGTCACCTTGGCAACTTCATCCATAATGTTGGTGTCGTGAGGAGGTGTCACCTGTGCGCCGTCCTCCCAATATACCTTGTATCCATTATATTCTCGAGGATTATGGCTGGCTGTCACAACGATACCTGCAATACATCCCAACTCGCGAAGGGCAAAGGAAAGTTCCGGTGTGGGACGAAGACTTTCAAAACGATAGGTCTTAATTCCGTTGGCGTTAAGACAAAGTGCCGCCTCATCCGCAAATTCCGGTGACATAATTCTGGAGTCATACGCAATCGCAACTCCCTTGTCCTGTCCATGCTGGGAAACAATATAATTGGCCAATCCCTGGGTAGCCTGACGGACGGTGTAGATGTTCATGCGATTGGTTCCTGCACCAATCACGCCGCGAAGTCCACCTGTCCCGAACTCCAGATTTTTGTAGAAGCGATCCTCTATCTCCTTGTCATCTCCCTTTAAATCCAAAAGTTCCTTTCTTGTATCCTCATCAAAATAGGTGTCATTACACCACTGTTCATATATCTCCTGATAATTCATACTGATACCGCCTTTCTTCTATGCATAATTCTAGACATTACTAGGGGTATGATAGCACATTTTCCCTTATTTTAGTAGCCTATTTTTTACATTAAGTGCCATTTATGATATGATATACCTCATATATGGCACAGAACATATGATATTTATCACAGGAGGCACCAAATGGGGGAGCGATTAACTAGATCTGATATAGAAAAGATTCAAAAGGAGATTGAGCATAGGAAACTGGTGGTTCGCAAGGAAGCCATTGAAGCGGTGAAGGAAGCCAGGGCGCAAGGAGACTTGAGTGAAAATTTTGAATATTATGCGGCAAAAAAAGACAAAAATCAAAACGAAAGTCGCATTCGATATTTAGAGCGTATGCTCAAAAATGCCACGGTGATTGAGGACAACTCCTCAGAAGACCAGGTTGGTATCAACACGGTGGTGACCTTGTATTTTCCGGAGGATGATATGGAGGAGACCTACAAGCTGGTCACTTCCATCCGAAGCAGTTCCCTGCGGGATATGGTAAGCATTGAGTCCCCGCTTGGCAAAGCCATTCGAGGCAAGCGGGTGGGAGACACCGCCACAGTAGAAGTAGATGCCACTTACTCCTATGAGGTTGTCATCCGAAAGATTGACAAGAATGTGGGCGATGAGGATGATCAGATACGTCGCTATTAGAAAGCAAAAAAGAGGTTCAAGCCATGTGGTTTGAACCTCTTTTCACAGTTATTTTCCTGATTTTTTTTGTTCGTACAATCTGGAAAGGGCTTCCTGTTCATACTCTTCATCAGAGTTTTCTGTCATAGTGTCCAACAACTGTTGCTTCCTTGCCATAACACGTTCCAGTTGCAGTCTCAACTCCTGTTCTTCTTTTTCTATCTCGTGTAAATCTCGTCTTAGATAGTCTAACTCTCTACGCGTTTCTAAATTCATAGCCCCACCTCATTCAATTTACACTAACACATCCTGACGAACAAGGGCACGCTTTAACGCCAACTCTGCTCTGGTCACATCCAGATCAGAGCTCTTTTTGTTCAAACGCTCCCTGGCACGCTCTTCTGCTCGCTTTGCTCGCTCCAAGTCAATTTCATCCGGCCACTCAGCAATCTCTGCCAACAGAGTAACCTTATCTCCCAGAATCTCCGCAAATCCGGCGTGAACAACTGCTTTTTTACTCTCTTCCCTCTCTGTAATGGTGACAATACCCGGCGCCAATACGGTAGTAAGGGGGATATGGTCTTTCAGGACACCTATCTCTCCCTCCACAGTGTTAAATTCCACCATGGAAGCTTCTCCGTGATAAAAGATGCGATCCGGTGTAATAATTTCAACGGTAAATAAATTATCTGCCATAGTTGCCCCCCTTACTGCATACGGGCGCGTACTTCATCAATGGTTCCTGCATTTAAGAAGTGACCTTCCGGAACATCATCATGCTTTCCTTCCAGAATCTCCTTAAAGCCTCGAACTGTCTCCTGAATTGGCACGTACTTTCCTTCCAGGCCGGTAAACTGTCCGGCTACGAAGAATGGCTGAGACAGGAATCTCTGTACCTTTCTGGCACGGCTTACAACTAATTTATCATCTTCTGACAACTCGTCCATACCAAGGATGGCAATGATATCCTGCAACTCTTTGTACTTCTGCAGAATCTCCTGAACACCACGGGCAACCTCAAAATGCTCCTGACCCACAATACGGGGATCCAGAATACGAGAGGTAGATGCCAATGGATCTACTGCCGGATAAATACCCAACTCTGCAATGGAACGCTCCAATACGGTAGTGGCATCCAGATGGGCAAATGTGGTAGCAGGTGCAGGGTCTGTCAAGTCATCCGCCGGCACATATACTGCCTGTACGGAGGTGATGGATCCACTCTTTGTAGATGTGATTCGCTCCTGCAAAGCACCCATCTCTGTCTGAAGTGTAGGCTGATAACCTACGGCAGAAGGCATACGTCCCAATAGAGCGGACACCTCGGATCCTGCCTGAGTGAAACGGAAGATGTTGTCAATGAACAAAAGCACATCCTTTCCACCCTTGTCACGGAAGTATTCCGCCATGGTAAGTCCTGTCAAGCCAACTCTCATACGAGCTCCCGGTGGTTCGTTCATCTGACCGAATACCATACAGGTCTTGTCGATAACTCCCGACTCCTTCATCTCAAAGTACAAGTCATTGCCCTCACGGGTACGCTCACCTACACCGGTAAATACAGAATATCCACCGTGCTCTGTGGCGATGTTGTGAATCAACTCCTGAATCAATACGGTTTTACCAACACCGGCACCACCGAAAAGTCCAATCTTTCCACCCTTCTGATAGGGGCAAAGCAGGTCAACGACTTTAATACCTGTCTCTAACATCTCTGTAGAAGTAGCCTGTTCCTCAAAAGCCGGTGCTTTTCTGTGAATGGGCATGTACTCTACATCCTTTGGTGCGTCAATCTCATCGATAGGTTCACCAAGTACGTTAAAGATACGACCCAATGTCTGCTCACCAACGGGAACACTGATTGGTGCTCCTGTGGCAACTGCATCCATTCCTCGTACCAATCCGTCTGTGGTACCCATGGCAATACAACGCACAGTGTCATCCCCCAGATGCTGGGATACTTCCACTACCAACTTCTTACCATCTTTGGTAGTAATGTTGATAGCATCATTAATCTCAGGTAACTCTCCTTCTGAGAATTTAATATCAAGTACCGCACCGATAATCTGAGTGATTTTTCCAATATTTTCTTTTGCCATCTTTTTCACTCCTAACTAATCGCTTCCGCACCAGCAATGATTTCCGTCAATTCCTGCGTAATGGAACTCTGTCTAGCACGGTTATACTTCAAAGATAAATCGCTAATCATTTCCTCAGCGTTGCTGGTTGCAGAGTCCATGGCCTGCATTCTCGCTCCATTTTCACTGGCAACCGCCTCCACCAGGGCTCCGTAGATAAGGCTTGTGATGTACTTTGGAATAATCAAGTTCAGCGCTTCTTCCTCATTTGGTTCAAAATTCATCAAACTGTCGGAAGCACTTTCTTTCACATCCTCCTCATCCACCTCCACCGGCAAAAGTTTCAGCAACTTTGGTTCATGACTCACTGTATTTTTGAAATGTGTGTATGCCAAGTAAATTTCTCCGATTTCACCAGCGGCATATGCCTGAAGCACGTCCCTGCTGATGTCCAAGGCATCCTCATAGGTCGGGGCATCAATTACATCTGAATAATCGCATGCCATAGCATAACCTTTGCGGAGCAACGATTCCTCTCCCTTATGTCCCACAGGGTAAATCACTGCATCATCACAGGAGATATCGCTTCCTGTAATCAACTTCACCACGTTGGAATTGTAGCCTCCTGCCAATCCACGATTGGAGGTCACCACAATGATGGCCTTCTTGGAGGATTCGCTCTCCATCAAATATGGGTGCTGAATCTCTCCCGCCTTTTTCAACATGGAGCAAACGGTCTGATACATGTAATTAAAATAAGGATTTGTCTGCTCCGCCCGATTCTTGGCTTTTTGGAGTTTTACGGTGGATACAAGTTTCATAGCTTTTGTAATCTGTTGCGTACTTGAGATACTTGTTTTTCTTCTTTTAATGTCTCTCATGGAGGCCATTTTGTCTCACCGCCTTTGCTCTTACTTATAGCTTTTTTTACACTCCTCAATTGCCTGAATCAATGCCTTCTCTGTATCCTCGGAAATCTCCTTGGTTGTACGAATTGCTTCGGGAATCTCCGGATACTTGGTGTCAACATATTCAAACAACGCCGCCTCAAAGGTGAGAATATCCTCTACCGGAATATCCAAAAGATACTTCTTTGTGGCTGCATAGATAATCATAATCTGGTATTCCACAGGCATTGGCTTATACTGAGGCTGCTTTAACATCTCTCGGATGCGCTCACCCTGTGCCAACTTCTCTGTGGTATCTGCATCCAACTCGGAGCCAAACTGTGCAAAGGATGCCAGCTCACGATACTGTGCCAACTCCACACGAATTGGTGCAGCTATCTTTTTCATCGCCTTAATCTGAGCAGAACCTCCTACACGGGACACGGAAAGACCTGCGTTAATCGCCGGTCGAAAGCCCGCATTAAATGCTTCTGTCTCCAGATAAATCTGTCCGTCTGTAATGGAGATAACGTTGGTAGGAATGTATGCAGATACATCGCCGGCCTGTGTCTCAATAATGGGAAGGGCTGTCAAAGAACCTCCTCCCAGGGAATCGTTAAGTCTTGCTGCTCTCTCCAAAAGTCTTGAGTGCAAGTAGAAAACATCTCCCGGATATGCCTCACGTCCCGGTGGACGACGAAGCAGTAAGGACAGGGTACGATATGCGGTTGCATGCTTACTCAAGTCATCGTAAACAACCAGTACATCCTCTCCATTTTCCATCCATTCCTCACCAATAGCACATCCTGCATATGGTGCGATATATTGGAGTGGTGCCAACTCACTGGCAGTAGATGCCACTACTGTGGTGTAACTCATTGCACCAAACTCTTCCAATGTATTCACAATCGTTGCAACTGTAGACGCTTTCTGTCCAATGGCAACGTAAATACACTTCACATTCTGGCCCTTCTGGTTAATGATAGTATCAATAGCGATGGCTGTCTTACCTGTCTGACGATCACCGATAATCAACTCTCTCTGCCCACGTCCAATTGGAATCATGGAGTCAATAGCCTTGATACCTGTCTGCAAAGGTGTATCAACCGACTTTCTTGAGATAACACCTGATGCCACTCTCTCAATCTGACGGAACTTGTCTGTCTCGATAGGGCCCTTTCCGTCGATTGGCTGTCCCAGTGCATTTACAACACGGCCCAGCATAGCATCTCCTACAGGAACCTCTACCACACGTCCTGTTGTCTTAACGGTATCTCCCTCGTTGATATTGCGATGGTCACCGAGAAGCACGGCACCAACGTTGTCCTCTTCCAAGTTCAATACCATTCCATAAACTTCTCCAGGGAATTCAAGAAGTTCTCCCTGCATTGCATTTTCCAAGCCGTGAATACGGGCAATTCCGTCGGCAACCTGAATAACGGTTCCCACATCGGCTACTTGAAGCTGCGCTGCATATCTTTTCATCTGCTCTTTGATTACTGAGCTAATCTCTTCCGGTTTTAAATTCATGGAGCGCTTTCACCTACTTTCAACTGTATTTTTGATAACTCCCTTGACAACTGATAGAGCTTTGTTCGCACACTGCTATCTACCACTCTGTCCCCAATGCGAATTACCATACCACCGATCAGATCGGCATCCACCACATAGTTCATATGAAATGAAACATATGATGTGGTTTCCAGAAGACGTTTTACGATGGTGTTCTTCTGGGCATCGGAAAGTTCCAGGGGTGTGGTCACCGTGGCAACTCCAATGTTTTTCTCTTCCATAACACGGGCAATAAAATATGTGAGAACACTCTCCATCTCTGAAAAGTGGTCCTTTTCCACAATCATAATCATAAGCCCCACCATCTCTTGAGATATTCTTCCCTTGAAAATGGTCTCCACCATCTGTGTCTTTTCTTCTTTTATAATCTTTGGATGATTCATTATTTGCTGGAAGTCACTGTTGTCCTGTAATACCCGAAGCACACACTGTGCCTCATCCAAATAGTCTTCCAATTTGTTCTGCTCCATAGCCAGTTCAAACAATGCATCACCATAAACATTTGAAACTAATTTTGCCATGTAGCTTCACCCATCTCTTTCAATGTATCCTCTACCAGACTGTCCTGAATGGTAGTGTCAATATTTGCTGCAACCACCTTACCGGCCATCAATGCTGCAATGGAGATCATCTCCTGCTTCATCTCGTCAGCCACCCGCTTCTTCTCTAAAGCTGCTTCCTCATTTGCTCTGGCAATGATTGCCGCAGCCTCTTCCTTAGCGTCTGCAATAATCTTCGCCTCACTCTTAAGAGCCTTCTGTCTCGCTTCGCTTAAGATGGCTTCTGTCTCTTTGTCAGCATTTTTCAGCTTCTCTTCATATTGAGCACGGAGCTTCTCAGCTTCTTCCTTGTCCCCAGCAGCTGAGGCAATGTCCTGACGAATCTTTTCCTGACGGTCTGCCAAAAGCTTACGTGCCGGATTGAACAGCAATTTTGACATGATCAAAAACAGAAAGAAAACAGCGATTGCCAGCAACACGGCATCAAACAATAACTGAAAATCTAAGTTAAATAATCTTGTCATATCTTTCCTGTAGTTCCTCCTTTCCCGGGAAATTCCAAACTACGGTAATTAACCAACCAGTGGCTTAACAAAGAGCAATAACATAGCAAT
>JAQXIY010000014.1 GCA_029008035.1 Lachnospiraceae bacterium | reverse complement strand
TTTCTCGCAAGAATTCTCAAGGTATACAGGTTCTTGTCAGGCAACATTGCCTTTAAGGATTCCATTCCCATACCTCCGGTAGCTCCTGTAAGAAATATAATTGGTTTTCCCATAACAATCTCCTTTCAGATTTTGTTTGATTTTTTACTACATACTTGTATAATATAGACACAGTGTATTGTTTACAACTTACAATATTTTTTAGAACGTCGTAAACAATACACTCTTCGTACATTTGTATTTTTAAAAACATTTTCAAGGAAATTAAAGGAGTATTACTATGGCAACAAAGAACAATCGTAGAACCATTTTGACTAAGAAAATATTGAAAGATTCTCTTCTGGAACTGATGCAGTCAAAACCAATCGCAAAGATTACCATCAAGGAAATCTGCAACCTATCAGATATGAGTCGTTCTACCTTCTATCTGCACTATCAGGATCAATATGAGCTTTTGGAAGATATAGAAAACGAGGTTCTCGAAAAAACTTTCGAAAACCTCGCTGATATGGATACTGAGCTAAACTCTCTCGACTCTATAGACTTCTTTTTGAAGTATGTTAAGGAAAATAAAACTACTTTTGGCATACTCTTATGCCAATCAGAAAATAAAGCTTTTCAGCAGGGCATTATGAACAGCGTGCAAAAGCATGTGCAGTCCATTATTCCTGCTTATTATGAAAATGATAAGGAACAATATATTTATACATTTATTATGTATGGAAGTCTCAGTATGATTGTGGACTGGATTAACAGTGATTTCAACATACCTTCCCGAGAATTAGCTAAGCTCATTTACCATTCCTGTAATAATGTTATGACAAAGTAACTTTCCTACTTTTCATAGAGAAATTCTTCCGGAAGTGTAACCCCAAAGTCCTTTGCCAGATGGCGGAATTCATCCGGTGTGATGGTCTGGCGCTTATTTGGCTGCATGGAAAGCGTCTTTACCAAAATCTCTGCGGACTTTTCTGCAGTGTGCATCAAACCAAAGGTGAGATCAAAGTCATACCCTGCCGCAAACATTCCGTGGTGGGCCCAAATGGCCAAATCATATTTTTTCATTAGTTCACTGGTGGCAACAGCAATTTCTCTTCCACCGGGAACCATCCATGGCACCACGCCGATACCCGCCGGAAATACCACCGGACACTCTGTTGCCATTTCCCAGAGTTCTCTGGTGAACACCTTGTCATCCAACGGAAGCACAAAGGTCAAAGCAATGACATTTGTGGTATGGGCGTGATAAACAACTCTATAATTCTCATCTTGAAGTTTCTTCACCTCTAAATTCATCAAGTGACTCGGCAGTTCTGAGGTTGGTCTGCCACCATTGACAAGCCCCCAGACAATGCGATAGTTCTCTCCTTTGTCATCCAGCTCAATCATACAGATGCTGTCTTCCGGCTTAATGATGACGTTGCGGAAATACTTGCCGCTCCCTGTCACTAGAAAATATTCTCCGGATAAGGCCGGAACGCTGGTTCCGATGGGCTGCCATTCCTTGGGAGCAAAGTGTTCTTTCACCTGTTCCACCTCTTCCGGCTTCACGCGGTAGGATAGATTGCCGCCATTTCTCTCATGCCAGCCCTGCTCCCATCCGTCATTGGCCATACGGATAAATCCCTGTACAAATTCTGCTTCTAAAAATTTCATGGTTTTCGTTCCTTTCTTTGCTTTATATACTTTCGCATGTTCAAAAACATTCTAACGGCAGATAATGTCTACCGGCACATCCAAAATCTTTGCCACCTTGAGGATGGTATCAATATGACGCCCCACTGCCGCTGCCATATGATGGGTTGGACCTGCCTCGCTCCACCTGTTGCAGAATTCTCTTGCTCCGATGGAGAAGCGGGTTCTCATGTTGGTATCGCCAAACATAAAGATTGGGCCATCCTCATTTACGCCTTCTGCCGCCACGAACTTGAAATGTCCATCCCTATCCTGAGTAATACCAAGGTACGTGATTTCTCCCACCGGAGGATAGAACTGGGTCAGATAACCGCCACCTGTCTTGCCGTGGAACACATCCACAATTTTCATCGTTGGCTTTTTCGCCTGAGAAATGTCTGCATCTCCGGAACCGGAATGTCCAATAATACAAATGTCTTCATCAAAATCAATGGAATACATCTCAGACAATTGACCTGTTCCCGAAATGGTTTTTAGAATACTCATGGCCATAGCAACCTTCATGTCACCTTCCACCGCACAGGCTGTTCCCTGCTTAATCAGCATAGAAAATGCCGGGATTAACATACTGTCAAGTTTACCTGCTACTCCCTGGGCAAATCCATCGTAATGGGAAGCCACCATTCCTAGGTCTTCTTCCTTGACCCATTCCTCAAAGGCCACAACATATCTTGCCATATCCCATACCGTCTCTATCGTTGCACCTCCTTCGATGTCAAAGGTGTCAAGGATGTCTTTTGCCTTTGCGCGAATGGCATCCTCATCTGTGATGTGGTCTGCGATAGCCCACATTTTTTCCCAGTCAAACTGCTTTGTGTAAAGTCCCATTCGGTTGTACAGGTTTGTCTCGTCAATGTACAAATCCATCATTCCGGGATAAGGTCTTCCAATCTGGGCAATATTGGTATAACGGAATCTTCTGCGCACCTGAGCAGCTCTGCACCACTCATCAATTTCCTTGGCAACATAATCGTCGCCCCCTTCCACAACGCCTGTAATCACTGCATGTCTCTTACCGGCCCTCTCCAAATCGGCCACCATCTCTCCCACGGCTCCGCAGGCATACAACTCTCCCAGCCACTTGGGTGTATCGGTGTTTGCGTAGTCCGGAGCCTTTAACTTCTGCACATTAACCAAAACTACCGGCACGTTCAAATCCCTGATGGCAGGTAGCATGTTATAGCTTGTTGCATAGGTAAGTAACTGCAAAATCACAAGGTCAACATCGGCAGCGCGGAATTTGTCTCCTGCCGCCATAGACAATTCCTTGGTGGTCACAATTCCACCGTCAATGACCTCCACAGTGTCCGGAATGGTTTTCTTAAACGCTTCATACTGCGCCTCAAATTCCGGCACCAGCGATGGAAACTGTGGAAGGTATGCACCAAGTGCAATGGAAAAAACACCTACTTTTGCTTTTGTTTCAACTAACATAATGTCCTCCTTACTGGTACTCTTTAATTTCAAAGGACTGGTAGATGCAACGTCTGGCATCTGACAAATCCTTAAGTTCCTGTTCTGCAATCATCTGTACTGCCAGATTGCCAATGGCAGTTGCCTCAGTGGGTCCGGCCAACACTGTTCTTTGTGTATATTGGGCAGTAAGCCGGTTCAGATAATCTGCATTTGCTCCGCCCCCTACCACATGAATGTTTTGATAGGTGTAGCCCGTCTCTTCTTCTAATTCCTCCAGGGTTGTGGCATAGCATCTTGCCAAGCTGTTATAGATAACCGCTGCAACCTCAGCAATGCCCCGAGGCACCTGCTGGCCTGATTCTTCACAAGCCTTCTGCACTTCCACCGTCATATTGTCCGGTGCAAGAAATCTGTCATCATTTGCATCTACCAGAGATTTAATGTCACATTCTGCCGCCATTTGACAAATCTCTGCAAAACTGAAATCTTCAGCAATTTCCCTTTTTACAGATTGAATCATCCACAGTCCCATTATATTTTTCAGGAAGCGGTAAGTTTGATTGTATCCGCCCTCGTTGGTGAAATTGTGGAGCATTGCACTTTTTCCACAATTTGCTTCTGCCAATTCCGTCCCCATCAAAGACCATGTACCGGAACTGATGTATAGAACATGCTCATCATTACTTGGCACCGCCACCACAGCAGAACCCGTATCGTGGGTAGCGGGAAGAATCACATTACAGTCAAATCCCACTTGTTTTTTGATTTCTTGGCTAAGCCTTCCGATGGTTGTTCCCGGCTCCTGTATGGGCAGAAAAATCTTTGTTGGAAATCCCAGGAGTTCCATACGTTTCCTATCCCAATCTCTGGTTGAAGGGTCAACCAACTGTGTGGTTGTGGCATTGGTATACTCCTGAGCCTTTACGCCGGAGAGCAGGTAATTTAAGTAATCCGGAATCATGAGAAATGCATCTGCTTTTTCCAACAGTTCCGGTTGCTTCTCCTTTAATGCCATCAACTGATAAATGCTGTTAAAGATTTGCTTTTGGATTCCTGTTGTGGCATATAACTCGTCCTGTGGGACTTTGTTGTAAACCAGCGCATCCATTCCTTTAGTTCGTTCATCCCGGTAAGCCACCGCATTGCCAAGTCGCTTATTGTTTTCATCTAAAAGAACGAAATCCACCGCCCAGGTGTCAATGCCAACGCTTACAGGGATTTTTCCCAACTCCTTGCACTTTTTCATTCCGTTTATGACTTCCCGGAATAGTTCATCAATATCCCAAACCTTCTCTCCGTCAACTTCTTTCATTCCGTTTGGGAAACGATAGATTTCTTCCAGAATCATTCTTCCACTGTCTATATGACCCAGAATGTGCCTGCCGCTGGAAGCCCCAATATCAATTGCTAAATAATATTTTTCCATGTCACTCCTCCAATTTACTCTTATTATAGGAAGGATTTTGGCACAAAAAAAGGACACCTTTTGTGTGAAAAAGTGTCCTTATTTGCAATCTTTGCAATATATCCTATTCTCTGCCTTGCAGCCGATATGTTCTGGGTGTCATATTGAATTTCTTGTGGAAAATCCGGTGAAAATAACTGATGTTGTCATACCCTACTGCCATGGCAACATCCAAAACAGACATAGTTGTTGTTTGCAACAGATAGGCTGCCTGGTTTAGGCGTTTCATCTGCAATAATTCCGTGTAGGTCTTCCCTGTCTGTCGCTTAATCTCCCTGGATAACCAGTACAAATCATAGTGCAGTTCCTCTGCCAAATCTGACAGTTTGCCCTCCCGATAATGCTCCTCAATATAGCTGAGCACCTGAATCATCAGCTTTTCTTCCGCTATCTCCTGATTGGCATCCAACTTGTCCATATGATTCATAAGTTGAAGAAACAAAAGTCCCATAGTAATCTGATTGGTTCGTCTCTTATTGGGCTGTTTATTCTGGATGGTCCAAATCAGATTCTCTATTAAATTTTGAATAGGCAAAACATCTGCTACTTTGAAGTGCAGATAACCGGAGGAATCCCGATCCCCCCTCAGGCAATTGACAATAAAGTCTCTTAGCAGGTTTTCCTCTGTACCAATCATCTGAAGACCCTCGTCAAAAAACTCCGGAAGAATGATGAAATTCACTGCAATATCGTTCTCCCCTGCAGGATAAATTTCCTGAGTAGAATTCTGACTAAGAAATAGCAATTCTCCCTGATGCAATATAACCGGGTTGCCGTTAATGATGTGACTGGTGCTGCCGGAGCACATATAAATCACCTCAATGTAGTTATGAGTGTGCACCGGAAAATGAACAAACCTGGTGTGGGGTCTCACTTGGATTAATTTCCCGGAATCCAAAAGCTTGCCCGCGTCGATGATATTGCTGTCCTTGGACATATAAAGATTCTTGTCGATGTCCTTGGCCCCATCAAGAATTCTCTGTTCCTCCGGCGTGATTTCTCTTAATTTAGCAATAACTTCCTCTGTCATATCTTATGCCTCTGATATGATTTTATATTTGACAAGCAACTCTCTCTGATAGTCCTTATCCTCAGTGCATCGCCTCAAGTCATCCATAAGATTCTTCTCTAACAGGATCGATGTGAGGCGGTTGATTTGATTCTGACCATTATGGAAACCTTGCTCTATACCCTGTTCAAATCCACGCTCAAGACCTTTCTCGTATACTCCTTCACTCAGATTACACATATCACGCACCTCCCTTTCAAACTGTTCCGTCATCGGAACATCAAAATCGCTCTCTAAGATTCTCTTCTTCTCCTCTGCTGTTCTATCCTGTGAAAACAGCACTTCCAGGAATTCTAAAAGCCCTGCATACCCTTCTGTCCCCGGTTCACCCAAGCACACCATCACAACGCTGAGAAGATCATAATTTTCTCTGCTCTCTACAGTATTCCCCACAAGACACTCCGGTTGTATTGCATATCTTGTGATAGTATTGCGAAACTCCTTGGGCGGATTGGTACAAATCCAAATGGAATACACCTTGCGAATCTTATCATATTCGACATTGGTAAACACCGGTCCATATTGGGAAGATAACAACCTCCCGCCGTAATATACTCCCCGTTTCACAATCGGGTATCCCGGCCGAAAGCGATTCTGTGCCTCCACATTCATAATCAAACGTATATCACCGACCTGTTCCTTACCCGGAGCCATAGCGTGAAAACGAATATCATAATATACCTTGCCCTCTGTCAGAGAGCTATCTTCCACCGCCACTCCTTCCACAACCGATGTTGTGGTCTGCGTCCTAACATTGCTCTCATCCTTATGGACGCCCACCACACCTATCTCTGGTTCCCCTTGGATATACTGCGTGGCAATCTCTTCTACCGTACACTCACGATATTCTGTGGCGCATTCCTTTAAAATATGTGCCAGCACAATCTTATTAGCCAGCAGTTTCTTTGCCGCCTCATCATAGGTTGCATTGCTCTGTGTCTGAGCAATGATCCGGGAAAGATACGTCTCCCTCTCCCATAAAAGTTTCCCCATACGCACTTCCTCCTGTGTGTTATTGCAGGAGGCTCGATCGCCACTGGTACTTCACTCTTCGGTCAAATTCGAATCTCCTGCTTTTGTAAATGCTGGAATATAAAGCATAGATTTCGAAATAAAAGACCTCAGAAATGAAAGACTATGTTAAGAAAAAATATGCTTTAGAGGATTATAACACCCTCTAAAGCACTTTTCAACAAAAATCTGTATCATTATTGACAACATGATAAATTGGAGCCACTAGGTACAGATCTGCATGCCATTAGTGACTGTCCCTAATGGCTTTTTAAACAACACCCATAATTCCGCAAATGAGTACCAATGCGCCTAAAACAATACGGTACCATCCAAACACTTTAAAATCGTGCTTCTTAATATACCCCATTAAAAATTTGATTACAATCATCGAAACCACAAATGCTACTGTCATACCTGTCAAAAGAATCATTCCCTCGCCTTGCATAAAAGAGGATTCTGTCAAAAACTTGACCCCTTTTAACAGGCTGGCGCCAAACATAACAGGAATGGCCAAAAAGAATGTATATTCTGCGGCAACTGTTCTGGACACTCCCAGAAGTAATGCCCCTACAATCGTGGCTCCGGAGCGAGATGTCCCCGGAAAAATTGCGGCTATTAGCTGAAACATACCAATCCAAAATGCCACTCGATAGTCTATCCGCTCTAATGTAGTTACTCTTGCTGCTTTTCCCTGATGGTTGTACTCAATCACAATAAATGCAATACCAAACAAAATCAGCATAATTGCAACTGTCCGGTAATTATAAAACCAAGCTTCTAAAACATCATCGAATAAAAGACCTACAATCGCTGCCGGTACACAGGATACTAAGATGTGAAACCATAATTCAAAAATATCCCCTTTCACATAAGCGCCAACACCGGATTCTGCCAACGGCTTCTTGTTATTTTTCTTTCCAAAGGGCCAGATCTGATTCCAGAATAAAATAACAACCGCCAGTATCGCTCCCAACTGAATTACTACTTCAAACATACTGTAAAACTTATCAGAAACATCTAATCTGACGACTTCATTTAATAAGATCATATGTCCGGTACTGCTAATGGGGAGCCACTCAGTAATACCTTCCACAATTCCAAATAGAATTGCTTTTAAAATCTCTGTGATTTCCATTTAAACACCTCCAAAACTAATTGCATTCATTGGCATAAGCCTGCTCATAAAAGTATTCCTGAGAATTCAGGGGAATATCATTTATCTTTCTTCTGTGATAGGTTCCATCGGCATCCTGTTCCTTCCCTTTTGCATCATCTTTTAACATAAGTTGAAACATATCCCATATTCTTCTTTTGATGGTTCTGTCGTAGATAGGAGTTGCAACTTCTACTCTTCGAACTGTATTGCGCGTCATAAAATCTGCAGAAGCAATATAAACTTTTTGTCTTGAGACAGAGCCAAAGATATATATTCGCGAATGTTCCAAGAATCTTCCCACAATACTGATTACGCTGATATTCTCGGTCAATCCCGCTACTTGCGGGCGGAGACAACAGATTCCACGCACGATCAAATCAATCTTCACTCCTGCCTGACTTGCTTCAATCAGTTTCTCTATTAAGACCTTGTCTGTTAAGGAATTAATTTTGATGCCTATATACGCCTTCTTGCGGTCTGCTGCGAATTGAATCTGTTCATCAATCAAATCAATGACTTTATTCTGCAAGCAATTTGGTGCAACCAATAAATCCGCGGTTTCATCCACCGTTTCACCTTTTTGCAATGCTGCGAAAACTCTGGCCGCATCTGCACCAATTGCCTGATTGGTTGTTATGAGTGACAGGTCTGTATACAGACTGGCCGTCTTTTCATTATAATTTCCTGTTCCAATCTGTGTGATATACGAGAAGCCTTTGGCCGGATGAGTTCTTGTTATCAGGCATAATTTTGAATGTACCTTGTAGTTGCCGAGCCCATACAGTATCTGACATCCTGCTTCTTCCAGTCTCTTTGATACCTCAATATTGTTCCCTTCGTCAAATCGCGCCCTGAGTTCAATCAACACCACAATCTCTTTTCCATTTTCCGCAGCCTCAATCAACGCATCAATAATCTTACTTCTTTCAGCAACGCGATAGAGAGTCATTTTGATAGAAACCACGCTGTCGTCTACAGCAGCTTCTTCCAATAGCCTGATAAATGGCTTCATAGATTCATAGGGAAATGATAACAACACATCTTTTTTCTCTATTTGTGGGATAATGCTGGTTCCCAGGTCTATTGTAGCCGAATTTCTTGGCATCCTTTTTTCATAAAACAATTCCGTTTTTTCACTCAGCCGATGTTGAATTTGAAACACAAAAGACATATCAAGCGGCGTATCCACATGGATAAAATGCCCCGTTCCGATCTCGAGATAATTGGAAAGTTCTACTTTTGCCTTGTCATTGATAATCCTGCTAAGCTCAACACGAACCGGTGAAAGCTTATTTCTTTTTTTGATTAGATGCTCCATTACGCCTCTGTAATCGAGATCTTCATCATAAACCTCTGATTCGTCGATATCTGCATTTCGTGTGACACGCATGATGGCTTTCTCACGAATTGTATGATTACTGTATAATTTGGCTACAAAATGAAGTATTAGTTCCTCTGAAAGCATATAAGTTCCCGGTCTGGTTGGAATTTCAATCAAACGCTTAAACACTGTATTCTGGCATGGAACAATTCCGATTTTATTTTTTCCTTTTGGCGTTTTTAATAAAACAATTGCATAGAGCTGTTTATTGTTCAAAAATGGGAATGGATGGTGTTTCCCGATAACCATTGGTGATAAAAATGGTGCAATCTGATGATCAAAATATCTTTCTAACTCTCTCCCTTCCTCGCCGGACAATTTATTAAAATTAATAATGCGTATTCCCTGGGGTTCAAGTTCTCCCATTAACTGTTCATATATTTTTGCTTTCTTTTTCTCCAGCTCCTTTGTCTGTTTTAAAATAGCACAGACCTGTTCCTCACTATTCATCCCTGTTTTGTTCTCTATAATCTGCTCCTTTGAATTCATCTGTGTCATAAGGGTTCCCACTCTGACCATAAAAAACTCATCCAGGTTCGTTTGATAAATAGAGGCGAATGTTAAACGTTCTGCCAACGGTACTTCAGCATTAGCTGCCTCTTCTAAAACTCTCTCATTAAAAGAAAGCCATGATAATTCCCTGTTTGTGTAACAATCCATCTTATCTTTTTCCATCTCCCAACGGTTTTTGATATTTTTCTTCATCTCATGGCTCTCCCTTCAACATTTCCCATGACGTGATTTTTCCACTATAAATTCCTGCTAACTCTTTTGTAGACAGGTATGTAATGGGATTCTTCTGATTTGCAATTATAATGATTTCATCCTCTGCAATCTTTTTTGCTCTGAGCATTTCTTGTTCATCATATGTGAGATATCTGCATACCATTCCATAATCATATTCTCCGCTCAGGACACCGTTAATGCCATCAGCAGAATTTGTGGTAACAACTGTAACAGTGGCGTTATCATTCATATTCATATACTCCTCCGCCATTTTCTGTATCATCGGTGATACAGAACCGGAGCCACCAATTTTGATTGTCCCCTGAGATTTATCTGATAAGAAGGGGGCATGTTCCTCTTTCACTTGGGTTTTTAAATACCGCCAAAAATCTGCCTCCACATCATTTAATTCACCGGTGAATACCAACAAAAAAGGTCTTTTATATTTTTCCTCTGTTCTCACAACTTTGCACTGTTGTCCATCCACAGATGTCTCTTTTGAAATATAGCCAATGGCATTTTTTTGACCGCATACATACTCCAAGACTTCTCTATTTCCATTTGCCTCATAACAGTTTGCAGTAATCCCATTAGAATCTGCCACCAGTCTGGTAAAGGTCTCACCGGTTCCGGAGCCCTCTTCTCTAATGCAAACGGATATCTCTCCTAAGATATCCAACTCCATGGATTGACGTTCTTGGTAAACCTGATTCATGCCACATCCCGTCAGAAAGGCAGCCAATAAAATCAAGGTTATTGCTTTTTTCCAGATAGATTTCACATTTTTCTTCCTTACGTAAAACTTTTATATACGAAAAACGGCGGAAAATGCCCCGCCGTGTTGATGTGCCTGGGAGCCATTGGGGACTGTCCCTAATGGCTCTGACGCAAATAAAGGCCGTAAAATAAATCAAGTAGTCCTACCAGACAAGTGGGAATCACATAGAACACGGTAGCCGGCAGTGCAAAATGTTGGACACCATACTCCATTGCTTCTATGCATACCACGGCATCAAAGATTACCATTCCCAGAAATATCACCGTCACAAGTATCCATAAAATAATGCTTTTCTTTTTCATCTTTTTCCTCCTAATCATCTGTTTATGAGAATTACACCTACCACCAGAAGCAACACTCCAATCCATCCTGTTTTGCTTAAAGACTCTGAGAAAAACAGAATGCCTATCATCGCCGAAGCCACAATGCCCACAGCCGACCACGTGGAATATGCAATGCACAAATCAATGTGACGAAGACACTTGGAAAAAATCACATAACACAAGATATACGACACAATACTTACAACTGTGGGACATAATCTGGTAAATCCGTCTGAACATTTCAGTGCTGTAATTCCTATCAACTCAAAGACGATGGTTATAGCCAACAAAACATACCCTATCATGAGTTCCGCAGTCCTTCCGTTTTATCAGCAATTTTTAAAAATACAAATCCCAGTGCAAAGAAGATAGTCAGTGTAGCAACAGCCACATTGATGGTTCCTCCGGCGAGCTTTACTGCCGCAATGACAGCCGAGCCCAGGAAGGATGCCCCTTTGGCAAAAATGTCATATAATCCAAAATATTCTCCAGAATTCTCCGGCGGAATAATCTTAGAGAAATATGATCTGGATAAGGACTGAATTGACCCCTGAAAACATCCC
>JAQXIY010000013.1 GCA_029008035.1 Lachnospiraceae bacterium | reverse complement strand
GATTGGTGAGTTGATCGGTGTGGTTGTATCTGCACTTGCAGTAGGCGGCGTGCTTTACTTGTTGAATGCAGCTTGGGGTTACGGTTCTGCTGAACTTCCTGCACCACAGGCAACTTTGATGAAGATGGTTGTTGAAGGTGTGATGGGCGGTAACCTCCCTTGGGCACTGGTATTTGCAGGTGTAGCGATTGCTATTGTTGTTGAGATTCTTGGAATCCCTGTATTGCCATTTGCAGTAGGTTTGTATTTGCCAATTCACTTGAGTACACCAATGATGGTTGGTGGTTTGATTCGTCTCTACTTCGAGAAGAAGAAGGGTCTTTCTGAGGAAGAAAGAAAAGAAAAGACGGACAAGGGTATTCTTTACTCTTCAGGCTTGATTGCCGGTGAAGGTTTAGTAGGTATTCTGTTGGCAGTATTTGCAATTATTCCGGTTGGAGCAGGCACATTAGGTGATGCTATCAACTTGTCAGGTTCTATCAACCTTGGCAACATCGGAGGAATTATTTTCTTCATCTTACTTTGTGCTACTCTGGTTCTTTTCATGAACAAGAAGAATAAGAAGACAAAATAAGAAATAATATGATACAATGAATCTGTCGGCGGCGTACCGTCGGCAGATTTTTTTGTTAAATTAGGAGGCAATATGGCAAAGAAGCAACAGGAAAATTTTCTGGATTATGTTCCAAAGCATAATTCTTTGTTTGAATATCGGGACAACAAAGCGGGAAATATTGAGGTGAAGGTTCACAACAAGGGGGTCTTTAATAAAATTGCACAAGTGTTTGCAAAACGACCAAAGTATAGCTTCATTGAGTTGGATGAGTTCGGTAGTTTCATCTGGCGGCAGATGGATGGAGAGAAAACCATTTATGAAATCGGCCTTGCGGTGAAGGAAGAGTTTGGAGAAAAGGCAGAACCTCTTTATGAGAGATTGTGCGAATTTATTAAAATCCTTCATAAGAACCATTTTGTCGTATATATGAATAAAATCAAAACAAAATAAGAAGGAGAATGACTATGAGAGTTTTATCACAATTGGAACCAAAGAAAGTTTTTGAATATTTTGAGGATATCAGCAATATCCCCCGTCCATCCTACAAGGAGGAGAAGATCAGCAACTATCTGGTACAGTTTGCAAAGGATCATGGGCTTGAGTATTATCAGGACGAACTCTTTAATGTGATTATGATTAAGGAGGCCACACCGGGATATGAGGATGTGGAGCCAATCATCCTTCAGGGGCATATGGATATGGTTTGTGAGAAGAAGCCGGATTGCCATAAGAACATGGAAGAGGAAGGTCTTGATTTGGCCATTGACGGTGACTACATCTACGCCAAGGGAACAACTCTTGGAGGAGACGATGGTATCGCTGTGGCATACGCCCTAGCTATTTTAGATGATGATACTTTGGAGCATCCGCGTCTTGAGTTCGTGTGCACCGTATCTGAGGAAGTTGGCATGGATGGTGCTTTTGCTCTGGATGTGTCCATGTTAAAGGGCAAGAAACTTCTCAATCTGGACAGCGAGGAGGAGGGAATTCTTCTTACAAGTTGTGCGGGAGGATGTAGCAGCAAGGTGACGCTCCCTGTTGCCAGAGAGAATGCCTCCGGTGTTAAGATTAGTATTTCTGTTGCCAAGCTGACAGGTGGCCACTCCGGCGCTGAGATTGACAAGTGGCGCGCAAATGCCAACACTTTGATGGCAGGGCTTTTGGCAGAGATGGATTTGCGGGCAGGTGTTCAGCTGATTTCCATGGAAGGTGGAAAGAAGGATAACGCCATTCCAAGAGACTGTGAGGCAACGGTACTTGTGGATGCAGACAAGGCAGAGGCTGCAATGGAAGCAGCAAACAAATTTGCATTAGGCGTGAATAGAGAATACGAAGTATCTGACCCTGAGATGGAGATTATCATTGCAAATGAGGGAGAGACTGAGGCATCAGCAGTATCCTGCGCTGATACATCCAAGGTGATTTCCTTGATTCAGTCTTTGCCAAATGGCATTCAGCGTATGAGCCGGGATATCGAGGGCTTGGTAGAGACCTCCCTAAATCTTGGTATCCTCGTATTGGAGGAGAATGAGCTGATTCTCCGCTATGCCCTTCGCAGTTCTGTGGGAAGTGCCAAGGAGGCTCTAATGAGCAAGGTGGAGAATATTGCAAAGGCTTCGGGGGCAACAACGGAGCACAATGGACAGTATCCGGCTTGGGAGTTTAAGAAGGATTCTGTTCTCAGAGAGGATATGATTCGCATCTATGAAGAGATGTTTGGAAAGAAACCTGTGGTAGAGGCAATCCATGCAGGATTGGAGTGTGGAATTCTGGCCGGAAAGATTCCGGGACTGGATGCCGTGTCCATGGGACCGGAAATGCATGATATTCACACCACAGAGGAGAGACTTGGCATTTCCTCCACAGAGAGAATGTATCGCTATGTGGTAGAGATTCTCCGCTGTAAGTAGTTGACATACATTGCAAAATTTGTGCTAAACATTGGGAAAGTTGTTGTGTTGGCCGGGAAAGGTTTTCCTCTTCCAAAATCGTGATATAGTAAACCCATAGATTCACATTTTTAATTTTCATTAAAAGGAGAAGAACCATGGATTTGAAATTAAGACCAGCAGAGGAATGTAAATTTGACGCAGTATCATTGGGAGAGGTTATGCTTCGTCTGGACCCGGGCGAGGGTAGAATTCGCACAGCAAGACAGTTTCGCGCTTGGGAAGGCGGCGGAGAGTACAACGTAGTGAGAGGCCTTCGCAGATGCTTTGGTATGAATACAGCAGTAATGACAGCATTTGCCAAGAATGAGGTTGGGTTGTTGATGGAAGACTTTATCCTGCAGGGTGGAGTTGACACCTCCTTGATTAAGTGGATGGATACAGACGGAATCGGACGCGTATGCCGTAATGGTATCAATTTCACCGAGAGAGGATTTGGTATCCGCGGTGCAGTGGGATGCTCCGATCGCTTTAATACAGCAATTTCTAAGGCTACACCGGAGGACTTTGATTTTGATTATATTTTTGGCGAGTTAGGTGTTCGCTGGTTGCATACCGGCGGTATCTACGCAGCTTTGTCTGAGCAGTCTTGCGAGACAGTACTTGCAGCGATCAAGACAGCGAAGAAATATGGCACAGTTGTTTCCTATGACTTAAACTATCGCCCATCTATGTGGAGCGCCATCGGTGGTCAGGCTAAGGCACAGGAAGTGAACAAGGAGATTGCCAAGTATGTGGATGTTATGATTGGCAATGAGGAAGACTTTACCGCATGTCTCGGTTTCGAGATTGAGGGTAACGATGCAGATTTGAAAGAATTGAATCTGGAAGGTTACAAGAAGATGATCAACGAGGCTGCTAAGGCATATCCGAACTTCAAGGCCGTAGCAACAACCCTTCGTGAGGTGAAAACGGCTACGGTCAATGATTGGAGCGCAATTTGCTGGGCAGACGGCGAGGTATACAAGGCTAAGGATTATAAGGGACTTGAAATTATGGACCGCGTAGGCGGTGGTGACTCTTTCGCATCCGGTTTGATTTACGGTCTTATGACTACAGGGGATGCAGAGTTGGCAGTGAACTATGGAGCCGCTCACGGAGCACTTGCCATGACAACCCCTGGCGATACCACAATGGCAAGCAAGAAAGAAGTGGAAGCCATTATGGGTGGCGCAGGAGCTAGAGTACAGAGATAATTGACAGCCACAGATTACAGACAAGGCAGCCTAGGCTGCCTTTTTTTTACGTTATGGAATAATTGTTTGGAACCAACCTTTGCAACTTTTCATAAAGTGTAGTATAATATTGCGCGGAATTGTGAAAGAATTGAAAAAGAGATATAAGGAGTCAAAAGAAATGGTCAAGGTCGTTAAGTTTGGAGGAAGCTCTCTGGCAAGTGCAGCACAATTCGCCAAGGTTGGCGATATCATTCGCGCTGACAAGACCAGAAGATATGTAGTTCCAAGTGCACCGGGCAAGCGCAATGCGAAGGATACCAAGGTTACCGATATGCTCTATGCATGTTATGCATTGGCTGAGGAAGACGAGGATTTTAAGGGACAGTTAAAGAAAATAAAGGAGAGATACAACTCCATTATCAATGGTTTGAATTTGTCTCTGTCATTGGATGAAGAGTTTAAGGTGATTGAGAAGAACTTCAAGGAAAAGGCAGGGGTGGATTATGCCGCCAGCCGTGGAGAGTACCTAAACGGTATCATTATGGCTAACTATCTGGGCTATGAGTTCGTGGATGCCGCTGAGGTTATCTTCTTCGACGAGGAAGGGAATTTTGACAGTGATAAGACAGATAAGGTGATGTCTAAGAGATTGGAGAAGTTGGAGAACGCCGTTGTTCCCGGATTTTATGGAAGTGATGCCGAGGGCAATGTAAAGACATTCTCCAGAGGTGGCTCTGATATTACAGGTTCTATCGTCTCCAAGGCAGTACACGCCAGCGTGTATGAGAATTGGACTGATGTATCCGGCTGTCTGGTGGCAGATCCGAGAATCGTAGAGAATGCACAGCCCATCAAGGTGATTACCTACAGGGAACTGCGCGAGCTTTCCTATATGGGAGCTTCTGTGCTTCATGAGGATGCTATTTTCCCGGTGCGCAAGGCCGGTATTCCTATCAACATTAAGAACACCAATGCTCCTGAGGATGAGGGTACACTGATTGTTGAGAGCACATGCCAGAAGGCGGATTTCACCATCACCGGTATCGCCGGCAAGAAAGGCTTTGTGGCTGTCAGCATTGATAAAGATATGATGAACTCTGAGGTTGGCTTCTGCCGTAAAGCATTGCAGGCCTTCGAGGAAAACGGTATTTCCATCGAGCATATGCCATCCGGTATTGATACCATGACAGTGTTCGTTCATCAGGAGGAGTTTGAGGGCAAGGAACAGCAGGTCATCAGTTCTATTCGCCATCATGTGAATCCTGACGTGATTGACTTAGAGGCAGACCTGTCTCTCATTGCGGTGGTTGGTCGTGGTATGCGCTCCACCCGTGGTACAGCAGGAAGAATTTTCTCTGCTTTGGCCCATGCTAACATCAACGTTAAGATGATTGACCAGGGCTCATCCGAGTTGAATATCATTATCGGCGTCAGCAATTCAGATTTTGAAAATGCTATTCGCGCCATCTATGACATCTTTGTAATGACCAGATTATAATTCTTGATATTTCATAGTAAATATAAAGGAGCTGTCCACACCTTGAGGTGTGACAACTCCTTTTTTGTGTGGTGATACATGGTTTGCGGTATCGTGATTAGGCATAGTAGATGGTCAGCTCGCCAAAATTCACATCACCGTGGAGGCGAATGAGAGGCATATCCATATTTGGCAGGTGATTGTCTTCGTTAATGCTTGCTGCGAAGGTTTTGACATATCGCTCGACCCGCCACTCCTTGGGAAGAAATAGTTGCATACTTCCAAAACTGTTGTTGATGTAGATGTCTACTGCGGCTTGCTGCACTTTGACATCGTCAAAGTATATTTTGGATTCCCCAAATTGATTGGTAAATTCTCCACCGCGAAAATCCGGGGAACTGATATGCTTGGCCGCGGCTCCGAATCGGTTGGTGAAAAAGAGTTTCTGGTTCATAGTGTCGTCGACGATGGTTTGGTGCTCACCCTGTTGGTCACAATTCTCGTAAGCCTCCCACTTCTCGACCTTGAATTTTCGCTTGCCAAACCTTGGGAAGATTGCAGAAAAACCAGCAGTGAGAAGAACTGCACTAAAGAGTAACAGCCACTCTGAGATATAGGGCAACCCCAGTGATTCTCCGAAAATCATCCAAATCAGTGCCAGCGGGAAGAAAATCAATCCGAATCCTCTGGCAAAGACGCATACGAAGAGCAGTGCAATCAGTGCCGGTGTAAAATGGATGTGGGGATTCAAATATCCCATATGATTCATAATTAATAGTACGGCGATGGCTATGAGGAGCAAACCGCCAAATACATTTCGTTGTTTCTCCATAATGTTCTCCTTTTTGTAAAACGCTTGTTATGTTATAATTCCATTATACTGATAGAGTCAAAACAGTAAAGAGAAAATCGATGAAATGCTTTCTGACAGGGATAACTTGCAGGAAGTTATTCTTTTTCCGCAAAAAAGGAGAAATACCGGGGAGATATTCGCTCTTTTTACGGTGTATTTTCATAAATGGCTTTGCTACAATGGGACTATCAAAAAACCACAATGGAGGATAAGATTATGTTGGGAGTTATCTTTGCTATTTTAATGTTGGCGTTGTTTGGAAAATTAGTCATGCTGGCAATCAAGGCGTCATGGGGGATTTTAAAGGTGCTGGTTTGCATCGTATTCTTCCCGGTACTGCTGATTGTACTCTTTGCATCCGGATTGATTTGGCTGGCTATCATTCTTGCCATCGTGGCAGGCATTGCTTCGATTTTTACCACAATCTGAGCCATTAGGGACAGTCCCTAATGGCATGGAGATGTGTCCCCGGTGGACTGCAGGTCTGTCCCGGATGGCTTCGGAAGAACCAAGAATATGATATCAAAAAGAGGAAAAACATATGGATTACAATTTTGAGAGAGAAAAGAATGAGGCTATTCAAGCTGGAGAGCGGGCACTTGTTTCTTTGAGGGAAGCACAGAATCAGTTAAATTCAGCAAAGAACTGGGGCGTGGTGGACTTGCTGGGCGGTGGACTTTTTACCGATTTGATGAAGCACTCTAAAATGGGAAACGCCAGAGAGTGTCTGGAACAGGCGAAGAGAGATTTGCAGGGGTTCAGCCGGGAACTGGAGGATGTGAACATATCCCAGGCATTGAATTTGAATACAGGCGATTTTCTCACATTCGCAGACTTTTTCTTCGACGGTCTTATAGCGGACTGGCTGATGCAGGATAGAATCAATGATGCCAGGAGTCAGGTGGAAAGTGCCATCAGACGGGTGGAAGAGATACTGGGAAATTTAAGAATGATGTAGTTCACAAAAATTTCACAAAATTATTAGCACTCACTCTTGACGAGTGCTAATAATGGTGGTATAACATAATTGTCAAAAGAAATAACATATATGGAAGGAGAGATGACTTATGTTAATGCCTAGTATTTTTGGAGATGCTTTTATGGATGATTTCTTTGGATTTCCACAGGAGCGAAAGGGAGCGACAGCTTCACAGACTGGTCTGATGCAGACGGATGTCAAGGAAACAGAAGATGGCTATGAAGTTGTTATGAATCTTCCCGGATATAATAAGGATGATGTGAAAGGTGAGTTGAAGGATGGATATCTGATTGTCAGCGCCACCACCAACATCAACAATGACCAGAAGGATGAGAACGGTAAGTACATCCGCAGAGAGCGTTACAGCGGTTCCTGCCAGCGAAGCTTTTATGTGGGCGAGGATTTGACCCAGGAGGACATCAAGGCTAAGTTTGAAAACGGAACCTTGAAGCTGATGATTCCAAAGAAAGATCCACAGCCTAAGGTGGAGGAACAAAAATATATCCTGATTGAGGGATAATACATTGAAAAAAGCTGGCTGCAGGAAGCTGCAGTCAGTTTTTGCATATACTACAACTATTGAATTTCGCTGCGGGAGGTGATGGAAATGAACATTAATAAATTTACACAAAAGTCAATGGAGGCAGTGCAGAACTGTGAGAAATTGGCATATGATTATGGCAATCAGGAGATTGAACAGGAGCATTTGCTGGTGGCACTTTTACAGCAGCAGGAAGGCCTGATTCCCAAATTAATTGAAAAAATGGAAATAAATCTGGAGCATTTTACGGACAATGCCATTCGTCATCTGGAGGCCAGAACCAAGGTTTCCGGTGGGCAGGTTTTTGTGGGAAAGGATTTGAACCAGGTACTGATTCATGGAGAAGATGAGGCCAAGGCCATGGGAGATGAATATGTCTCTGTGGAGCATCTGTTTCTTGCGCTGATTCGCTATCAGAACAAGGCCATGAAGGAGATTTTTCATGAGTATGGAATCACCAGAGACCGGTTTTTACAAGCCTTGTCCACGGTGCGGGGCAATCAGCGGGTCACCAGCGATAATCCGGAAGCCACCTATGACACCTTGGAAAAATATGGCTATGACATGGTGGCCAGGGCCAGAGAGCAGAAGTTGGACCCGGTTATCGGTCGAGATGCGGAGATACGAAATGTGATTCGTATTCTTTCTCGTAAGACAAAGAACAACCCGGTGTTGATTGGCGAGCCTGGTGTTGGTAAAACTGCCGCCGTTGAGGGTTTGGCCCAGAGAATTGTCAGGGGAGATGTTCCGGAAGGATTGAAAGACAAGCGCTTGTT
>JAQXIY010000012.1 GCA_029008035.1 Lachnospiraceae bacterium | reverse complement strand
TGGACGAATACATAGATTATTATAATAACCGGAGAATTCAGGCCAAAACTAAATGGATGCCTCCTGTCAAGTACAGGGAAGCATCCGTGTGTTCAGTCTAATTCATAGATTAGTGTGTCCAGGTTTATGGGTACATATCATTGGTATCCGTCCCTATTGGCTCCATGCATAAACCTCTGTGAAATGGTGCAGACTACATAACATAAATTTGCAGGAAAAGGAGTGGAGAGGATGGGGAAAGCAGTGTATCGTCTGTGTTTGATTGGCTGTCTGCTTGTGGCAATTACCATAGGTGTCATGCTGTATGATGATTATATGAACAGGGAGGAGCAGGAACAATGGCTTCTGGTTTAAGCGGACAGAATGATACTTTATACATTCGACCGGAGCGATCCATATTAAGTTATGAACCAAAGATTTACCTCAAGGATCTGGGAGGCTTAGAATGTGCCAACAGCGATATGCTGGCTCGACTGAAAGCCCTGAAAATATATGAGTTTCGCAATGCCGGGAATATGGTTTGCACTGTGACGAAACTGGTGGAGGAGATTCATAAGATATATCCCGAACTTACCGTGGTGAATCTGGGCGAGATGGATGTGATTATGGAGTACCGGGAAAAGAAACCCTCACCTGTGGCTCAATATATCAAGGTGGGAATTATCTGTGTGCTGTTGTTCTTTGGGGCGGCCTTTACCATTACTGCCTTTCACAATGATATTGGTATCACGGATGTGTTTGAAAAGTTTTATCAGCAGATTGTGGGAGCAAAAAAGCCGGACATATCTCCTATCGAGGTGGGATATTCTCTGGGCCTGGCAGTGGGAATCGTAATTTTTTATAACCACTTTGGCAAACGAAAACTCACTCACGATCCCACACCCATACAGGTGCAAATGCGAAAATATGAGCAGGATGTAGATCAGGCAATCATCGAGAATTCTGCCAGAAGAGGAGAAAATTTAGATGTTTCTTAAGTGGTGTCTGCTTTTTGGTGGAGGATTGATTTTCGGATGCTCCACTGCAGCAGGTGTAATTGCCCTGCTGACAACTCTGGGCGTGGTGCCCAGAATGATTGCCAGATTTCAGGTGGCAAATGCTATTATTCCCTGCGAATGTGCTATTACGGTTGGGGGGATTGTGGGGTGTATCACAACCCTTGGCAGTGGAAACGTGGGGAGGTTGACCGGCGGGCCGCCAAGTATATGGCAAAATGCGTTTTTGATGATTGTGGCTCTTTGCTGTGGTATTTATGTGGGATGTCAGGCTATGGCCTTGGCGGAGATATTAAATACATTTCCTATTTTGTTTCGCAGAACAAAATTGCAGATGGGTCTGCGCGTTTGCATACTTTTCATCGCTTTGGGTAAACTGGTAGGATCTCTGTGGTACTTTGCCTTTGGCTATCAGAGTATCTAAAAATGTATAGAAAGGTCTGGATAAGGAAGTATGGATTTAAAGGAAAAAGAAAAGATTAATGAGACTTACAACGAATATGTGGAGAGCGTAACCCCAAAGGCCTGTCTGGGTATGCGCATGTTGAAGGCCTTTATTACAGGAGGAGCCATCTGTCTGGTGGGGCAGTGCATTTTAAATATTGGAAAAAAGTATGGACTGGATGATAAGATGGCTGCCAGTTATTGCAGCATGCTGCTGGTTTTTGCCAGCGCCATTTTAACAGGTACAGGGCTATATCCGGTAATTGCAAGTTTTGGCGGGGCGGGAGCCCTGGTACCCATCACCGGATTTGCCAACAGCGTGGCGGCCTGTGCCCATGGATTTAAGGTGGAGGGCCAGGTGTTTGGCATTGGCGCCCGTATTTTTCAGATTGCCGGTCCCGTAATTTTGTATGGGATTTTGACCACGGCAGCACTGGGATGTATCTACTGGTTTATTGGAACATTCTAAAGCCCGATTCCGGGCTTTTTTTATGTAAAAAAGATACTGTATTTCTCGGGAATATGATACACTAGTGTATATACTATTTGAGGAGAAGGGGTATCTATGAAAGAAATTAAAACAGAAGCTAATTTAACATTTTTTGAGGCTACCAGCATAATTGTTGGACATGGTGTGGGGTCAGGTGTTTTGGCGGTGCCATATTTGGCATCTCGGAACGACTGGAAGGATTTATTATGGATTATGGCGGTGGCCTATCTCATTAATCTGTTAATGCATTATATGATTGCGGAACTCTCTTATAACAATCATGGTGCGCAGTTTATCAAATGCTTTGAAAAGGAACTGTTTGTGGGGCGGTTCAAGACCTTTGCTACATGGTTGGCCTTTGGCCTTCTGGGCATTTCTGTTGTGATGAATGTGAGTGGATTTATTGCAGGGGCAGCAGCGGTATTTAAGTCATGGTTTGGACTCCCCACCTGGCTTGGCATGATACTTTATTACGTCATTGCTGCCAGTGTGGTGCTCTTTGGAATGAAGTTGGTGGGGATTTGCGAAAAGATTTCTGTAGGGTCTATGATTGCCGTAATCGGGGTACTTTTTGTGGCAACCCTATTGTCGGAACTTAGTCCCTTGCCAACAGAATTTATTGCCACGAGTAACTTGGTGGCACTGTTTAGCATGATCTCTTTTTCTATGTCGGCGGTAATGTCCGTACCCCAGGTAGTAAAGGGACTGCAGGGCAATGTGGGACGCATTCGGGCTTCTATTGCGGCAGGTACCGGTATCAATATGGGCTTGATTTTAATCATCACTTTTATGACCTTGTTGGGGGCCGGTACAGATGTTTCACAGGATGGGGCGCTGGTGGATTTGGCGCGTCATTTGGGAGGCTGGGTCAGCATCGTTGGATATATTTTCTCCCTGCTGGCATTATCCACTTCCTTCTGGGCCAATACGTTGAATCTGCGGGATATTGTTGCAGAACAGACCAAGTGGAATCGCAGACTGAGTTGGTTGATTTCCTCCTTGCCATGCCTTTTTATAGCTTTGCTGGGAATGTCCAGCTTTGTGGGATTTACAAGACTGGCATCAGTAGTGCAAGTGTTGGCAGGCGTTGGAATTATCATTTCCTACAATCGTTCCAGAAAGCGGGAGGGGACATCCCCCATCTGTGGATTCTGGGGCAAATTGCCATTTCAGATTCTTGTGGTAATTAGTTCGATATTCGCTACTCTGGGAGCATTAGCCAAGGTGATGTAAGGAGTCATTCATGGAAGTTGTATTTCGCCTGATGAAAGACAATTGCACAGTGGACACGGAGATAACCTGTACCGGAACGGGACAGGTTTCTTTGTGGCATTTGATGGAGCAGCAGGGGATTTCCATACAATATCTCTGTGGTGGCAATGGTACCTGTGGCAAGTGCAAGGTGAAAGTGGTGAGTGGTGCAAGTGAGCCTACCACATCAGAGAAGAATTATTTTACAAATGAGGAATTGCAGGAGGGCTATCGACTGGCTTGTCAGATGCAGGTGACAGGGGATTGTGTGGTGGAAGTACCAAGACAGCGACATAAAATGCAGGGACTGTCCATTCCTGTGACCCATGAAAGCGAAGTACAGGGAAAGGATGATACCTTTGGCGTTGCCATAGATTTGGGGACGACTACGCTAGCCTTTGCCTTGGTGAATCTTGAGAATAAACAGGTGGTGCAGGACTGCACTATGGAGAATTCCCAACGGATGTTTGGGGCAGATGTGATGAGCCGTATGAGGCGGGCCAATGAGGGAGCTCTCGAGCAATTACGAGATTGTATTGTCAATGATTTACAGGAGGGGGTGACTTCTCTTTGCGGACAGTTTGAAAGGAGGACAGGGCAAAAGCCCAGACTTGTGCAGGCTGTCATTTCCGGAAATACCACTATGTGTCATCTCTTACAGGGATTATCCTGTGAACGGCTTGCTGTGGCGCCATTTATTCCTGAAACTCTGGAAAAAAGAGAATTGGTTAGGAATGGTGTTAAAGTGACTATTTTGCCGGGAGCATCTGCCTTTATCGGAGGGGATATTATCTCCGGGTTATCCTATCTTAATTTTGCCCACGATGAGACCCACAAGTTGCTTTTAGATTTGGGAACCAACGGTGAGATGGTGTTGTGGAACGGAGAGGAATTTTTGGCTACATCTGCGGCGGCAGGACCTGCCTTAGAGGGAGGAAATATTTCCTGTGGGTGCGCCGGTATTTATGGAGCAATCTATGATGTATTCATTGCCGGAGAAAAGAGTCAGGTGAAAACCATAGGCGGT
>JAQXIY010000011.1 GCA_029008035.1 Lachnospiraceae bacterium | reverse complement strand
TACCATTGAACTACACCCGCAGGCTTCCTTTTCAGGAAATGCCCAGTTCCGGAATCGAACCAGAGACACGAGGATTTTCAGTCCTCTGCTCTACCAACTGAGCTAACTGGGCCTGCCGTTTCCACAGCAACAAACATAATTCTATCGGAAATACTTTCCAATGTCAATACTATGTGTAGGATTTATACCATACGGCTTTCATGACAGGTAAAGTAAATGATCTGCCTCTCCTTTGCAATCTCTCTAAGCAGTGACATTCCCCGCTCTATCTTGTCCTCATCCAAATTAATGAAAGGATCATCCAGCACAATCATAGGCTGTTCCTTCTGATACAAAACATCTACCAGTGCAAATCTGGCACACAGCGCCACAAGGTCCTGATATCCCCGGCTCAAATAATCGCTGGAGTGGGTAGCCCCGCCCCAAATCACCTGTATGGACAAATCCATAGTAATGTCAAAATCCATGGCGGAACCCTCCCCCTTATAATTCTCATCCAAGAGGGTCATATAGTGGTCCATTCCCTTACGCAAAGGACTCATATACTTTGACAAAAACTGCTCCTTGGCAATTTGCAAAAACTCCTCTGTCTTGGTAAGCAAATCTACCTTGCGCTCGTATTCTAAGCGCTTTTCCATCAAAACCTCCCGACGGTTTTCCGCCTCTTCAATGGCATCCAATTCGTCTCCCAAGGTAATAATCGTCTCCCTGTCCTGCGTAATGCCCTGGTTAAGCTCCTTTATCTCCTCGTCGATGGCCTCCTGCTGCTCCTGCAATCCTTCAACGGTGTACACCTCTTCTTCGCCCTGACAAAGATCCGCAAACTGCTTCATATTCTCCTGTAATGTCTGAATTTCCTCCTGGATACGCTGATAGGATTCCATATTGCTTCGAATCTGTTTGAGGGTATCTGTCACCGTAGCACCTTCCTCTTTGGGGAATCGCTTCACGTAATCCTCCAACAGTTGTTCCTGTTTTTCCACAGTGATTTTCAGCAGTTCCATCTGTTTGCGATTAACGGAGTACTCCTGATATCCCGCCATATCCTTCTTCAATTGTTCCAGCAGAGCCAGTTCGCACCCCTGGTGGTACAAGTCCATTTGATACACATCTGCGAAATGCCCTAATGCCGTGTAAAGTTCCAAGCGGACATCTGCCATTTCCTCCACAGTTCCGGTGGTACTCTGTGTAGCCTGTTGTTCCTCCTCCAAAAGACGGAGATAATGATCCAGATTTACGCGAATCTCATAAACCATCTGTTGCATACTCTCTGTGGGAGTCAACATAAAGTTGGACAAAAATTTCTTTGTGCTGTCAGCCAATTCCTGTCTCATAGCTTCGCACTGCTCCAAAGCCACGGAGGCATCCAGTAAGCGCTGCTCCAGATCATCCTGTCGATTGCGACGAGAAGATCGAATCCTTATATATTGCATGACACCGGCCACGAAAGTTGCGGCCGCTCCACCAAAGCATATGATTTGCAGCCAACCGCTGTTCCCGCTGTCAGGAAGAAAAATGCGAAATGCAAAGGCCCCCACAAGAAAAGCCACAAACAAAGAGAAAAGCAAAGCCACGCTTCCGTACTGGCCTCCCTCTTTTTCTTTTTTATTGAGCACTTCCTTCTGAGCCTTCAGGCTGCGGAAGTTCTCGTCCTGTTCCACAATGCGCCCTTCCACTTTGGAAAGTTCCATCACATCCCGCTCTACCTGTGCAAGTTCCTCTTGGGTAGGTTCTTTCTTGGAAAAGAAATGGCGCAATTCCTCTAATTGCTTTGCAGCCTCCTCAGAGAGCATCGCATGCTTTCCTTGAAGCTTCAACTCCTGCATATAGACGGCCTTGGCGTTCCAGTCCTCCAAATCCCCGGGACCCGGCATTCCCTCCCCAAAGAGTTCTTCCCATTTAGCCACCTGCTGTTCCAAAGGGAGTTTCATATACAAATCCCGTTCTGTTCGGCGACTGATATCATGCTGGCGCTCCACGTCCTCCATGGTGGCCTGTTCCTCCGGGGTAGGTATCCCTGATGCGAAGAAATCATCCAGCCGGCTCAGCGCCTCCTGCTGCTTGGAAAGAAACTCCATCTGCTGGCGGTAAGCCCCCATGTCCTGCTCTTTCTTACTGTGCAGGCGAATCAATTCTGCCACCCGGTTCTTCTCGGCTTCCAACCAGTTTAGCTTCTTTTTCTTCTCTTCCAGAAGTTCATTCTGCTTATAAAATCCATCCAACACGGCAGACTTCTTGTCCACCATCTCGTTACACTTCGAGAGTTCCTCCTTGATGATATTTAGCTTACCATTGTTCACTTCGCTCTTTCTGGTATAATTCTTCCGCACCTCGGCCACGCGACTCACCGCAGCATCAAAGTTATTAATGTCATCTTTGGCTGATGCCAAGTCACCCATTTTGGCATTGAGGCTGTCTGTCATTGCCGTTGCAATGGCTGATTGCGGAATGAAAATGCTCTTTTCAAAAGACTCTCGGTCCACTTGGAACAGTTCCTCCCCCAGATTCTCAGAAAAATCAGAGGAAGGCTTTCCCGTCACCATGTCCACCAGTGTGAAGGTGTCATCCTTGTCCCGGCGGCCAAAGGTACGCTCCACGCGATACTGCTTGCCATTCGTTTCAAAGACCAGATTCCCTCCACATATCGAACCGTCCCAGGGCAAATAGTGCTTGCGCTCTGTAAGCATTTTCGTTCTGGCGGAATACTCCATTCCATAAAACATTGCCTTGATAAATACACTGAAGGTAGTCTTGCCCCAACCATTGTTCTGGCAAATAGCATCCAATCCATCGCTAAAGTTGTAAGAGAATTCTTTGATTTGTCCAAATCCCGAAATATAACAGGACACTAATTTCATAGTTCTAAGTCCTCACCCATAATTGCTTTGATACCCAGCTCAATAATCTCCGCACGTTCATCCTCTGAAAGATGTTGTTGCTCCATAAGCCGAACAAACTCCCCCTTCAGAGTTCTATCGTTGCGGAAACTCTCATAATCCACCGCAATGGTGGTCTTGTCATATCCCTTCACATAGAAAAAATCTTTGCCCATGCTTCTCAGCAGACGTTTCATATCGATGTCCATATCCATATCCGTCACACCTGTAACAATGATTTTGACTAAGTCTTCCCCGGAGATGTCCGACACCTTTTCCCGGGTCTGCTCTATGATATCAGGCATTTCCATACCTTGGGTCACTTCCACTGTCACTTCGTGGAGCTGCCGCTTGGCCATTGGAATAAACTGAGACTTGATGCGATTGTCCTCTGTCTCCAGGAGGACAAAACCCTTTTCCCCGCACTCGTCGAATCCACGGCCCTCCAAACATCCGCTGTAGCAATACACTCCTCTGTCATCCAGGCGTTCCTGCTTATAGCTGTGAATATGTCCCAGGGCCAGGTAATCGATGTACTTGTTACGCAACATAGAAAGATTTACAATCTCTGTCTTATCCTTGCCCTGATAGTCCGACTCCTGACCGTGAAGCACCACGATATTTAGCCGGTTCTGGTCCAGCACCAGATTCATTCCAAGGGTCTGGCTGTTTTCCTTTGCCAGTTCGATTCCCGTAATCACTACGTCTCCATAGTCATAGGATGTCCACTGGCTGGTGCCGAATAATTTCAGATTGGGGAGTTCCAGTTTGTCTTTTATCTCCTCAATCAATTCGCTGTGATCGTGGTTCCCCCGTATATAACAAAAGTCTATCTCCGGATGGGTCTGTATCTGCTCAATCACCCTGGTCTTGGCAGCCTTGCGCACATTGGGCTTGTCAAACAAATCACCGGCAATTATAATCACCCGTACCTGTTGCTCATGGGCATAAGCCACCATATCCTCAAAGGTATCAAGCAGTTCATCTCTTCTTAAATTGGCCGCATCCCGATCCAGATTACTCTCCATCTTGGAGTCAAGATGCAAATCAGCACAATGAATTATCTTCATAGGATATCACTCCATTTATAAAAAACTACAGGAAACATTATAACATATCACCCTATTCTTTGTCATTTTGTTGTTGAAAACGTTCCATGGCTTCCCGATTGATTCTCTCCACTTCCGTTTCCAGTTCTCTGGCCGAGATTCGCCGGGCTCCCTCGCCAATGACAATCATCTGCTCCAGGCGGTCTGAGGTGGCTACGGTCACCTGATGTTCCCTTGCAATATCATGGGTCGTCCTCTCGATATAAGCATCTGCAGTTTCCGCCTCTTTCGTGTAGACCACGTGAATATTATGATAGTCCACCACCTCTTCCTTATGGCCTTTGATGCGATAGGCGTCAAACACCAGAATCAGTTCCTGGTCAATGTGCCCCTGATAATTGCACATAATGTCCATTAGGCGTCCCCGGGCGCCATCCAGATTCACCTTTGCGATCTCATTCAGTTCCTCCCAGGCAAAGATCACATTGTAACCGTCCACAAGGAAATACTTGTTTTCTTTTTTCTTTTTCTCCGGCTTTGGGTGAGCAGCCAGATAGTTCTCTCTCGCCTCCTGCTGCCGTTTCTGCCTGTCATAGTCCGTAATGCGAATTTCCTGAGACGGAAGTCTACGCTTTATCTCTCCAAATTCCCGGACAAAGATTTCCTCCAAATCCGGTTCTAGGCCTCCGTATCCAGCGTATTTCTTTCCCCCGCCTTCTCGCAGAGCCATGGCTCTGGCCTTAGCCTGGGCAATGACAGTTGCATCATCCGGTTCCTCTTTTACGTATAAATGGGAAGCAAAGGGCACGTGCATCCTGTCCTCCACCTCATACCAGGGCACCGTATAGCCCGCCCCATGACCGCAGAACACAGAATCGCAGGAGTGTTTCACATCCCGATCCGGATCATATCCGATCTCTGCTATCACTTCCTCCGGATTGTGGCAGGGATAGTATCCTGCCAGGGAAAGACTCATCACGCCCCGGCCCCCGGTGTAGGTTGCCAGTTCCGTTCCATACTCCCGCAAGAGAGCAACCGGTGCCTGCCCCAAAAGCACACTCATCTCCCCCTCTGTCTGAGGAGATTCAAACCGACCCTGCATACGACTCATATCGGTCATCGCCCGTCCGATATGCTCCGTGGGCACCTCCAGGCGCACCTGGTAAAAAGGTTCCAGCAAGACACTCTCCGCTTTGCGCAATCCCTGGCGCACCGCCCGATAAGTAGCCTGCCGGAAGTCCCCACCTTCCGTGTGCTTCTTATGAGCTTTTCCTGTCACCACCGTAAGACGCACATCAGTGAGAGGAGAGCCTGTAAGCACACCCCGATGGACTCTTTCCTTCAAGTGGGTGTATATCAATCGCTGCCAGTTCAAGTCCAGCACATCGGTGGGACAGTCCATGGCGTATTCCATACCACTTCCTCTGGGCAATTCCTCTATCAGAATATGAGCCTCCGCATAGTGACGAAGAGGTTCAAAGTGACCCACTCCCTCCACAGCGCCCCGAATGGTCTCCTTATATCGAACAGCCCCTGCCCCAAAGGTCACCAGAATGCCATATCGCTGCTTTAACTGCTGTTGCAAGACATCCGTCTGCACCGGGCCCATAAGATGCACATGCACCTGTCCTGCCCCTTCCTGCCAAATTACTCGCAGGGTTGGATCTTCCTCCTCCAACTGGCGCATATAGGCAAGCAGAGTGTGATCAGCACACCCCTGTGGAGGTATCACCTGATAGGAAAGCACCGGTTCGATGAATTCTATTTCCAATGGCGGACAGTCTCCCAAGCCCATCCCGGCGCATGTCCGGCTCAGTCCTGTGACAGCACAAATTTCCCCGGCACCCACCTGTTGTGTGACCTCAAACTTATCTCCGGAATAGATGCGGATTTGATTGATTTTCTCACCCTCTATCTCGTCCTTCACCCGGAGAGAACCCCCTGTGATTTTCAGATAAGAAAGTCGATTCCCCTGGGTGTCTCGTCCAATCTTAAAGCACCTGGCCCCAAAGGCCTTTTCGTAAGAGGCAGGGCGCATCCACTGATGCATACAGGCCAGCAGTTCCCTCACCCCATCCATTTTCAATGCTGAGCCAAAGAGTACCGGGAACACACATCTTGTTGCAATGGCATTTGCCAACAAATCCGGAGACAATTCTCCCGTTTCCAAAAAATTGTTCAGAAGATTTTCCTGGCACAAAGCAATGCTTTCCTTGTCCTCTTCCGTCCACGGGTGTGTCAAATCATACAGTCCTGTGAAGTCGCTGCATCCATCGGAGAGTTTTTCTTTTAACCCGGCCAGCAGAGTATCCTTATCCGTAAATCCAATGTCCATTTTGTTCACGAAAAGGAAGCAGGGAATCCGGTATCTGTCTAACAATTTCCAAAGAGTTCTGGTGTGCCCCTGTACACCATCCGTGCCGCTGATGACCAGAATGGCGTAGTCAAGCACTGACAGTACCCGCTCCATCTCCGCTGTAAAATCCGCATGCCCCGGCGTATCCATCAGAATGAATTCCGTATCCTCATAGCACATTCTTGCCATTTTGGAAAAAATGGTAATGCCTCGTTGTCGTTCCAGCTCCTCCGTGTCCAGGAATGCATTCCCCTGATCCACCCGCCCCAGAGAGCGAATGGCTCCCGTCTCATACAGTAGAGCCTCTGATAATGTAGTTTTTCCCGCATCCACATGGGCAAGTATGCCCAGAGTAATTTTCTTTTTCATAGTTTACCTTGTCACAATTTTTTCGAAGTGTTGATAGTCCGCCGGGCCATCCCATTCACCGCCCCATATGAAACCATGTCTGATGAACGTCTCGTAGCATACATCTCCCTTTGCAATCATATGCTCTTTTGCCCGGGTGCGGTCAGAATAATCCTGCAGGTCCAGATATTTGTTGGTCAGGTTGCCATCCTCATCCAGTGCCATACTTGGATTTTGCAATGGGTTGATATCAATGGCCAGACCATAAGCGTGGGCCGACAGTACCTCTGTCCCGGAAACCACCCGATAGTGAAATGCAGATGTGTTGTTATTATTCACGGAATTGTAGTCTGCCGCCTCGCTGTTTTGGGTATTCTTGTGCTCATCGTCATAATAATATCGATCCACCAAATACATGGAGGCTATCTCATACTGCTGATAGAATAACTCCTGAAAAATGCTGAGACAGTCCCGGGCAATGGCTCGATTCACCACCAGTTCTCCCACCTGTATCTCATGGTCAAAATTATAATGCAGCACCTTAAGATAGCGAAGGTCCTCTATGGATATGTCCGGATTTTCCTGATAAGAATTGCCCTCCATTCGGCGAAACACCTCATCGCTGATAGGCTCCGCTGTAAAATAATCAGACAGCTTGTCCGTGGAAATCTGTTGTTTCGAGAGGACATCCCCTGCCTCACAGCCGGATAGGTCCCCCAGAACCCGGTCTGTCTCCTGTTGCTTTTGCTCCGACTTTTGGTTTGGTTCATCCCCCTTCTGGGTGATGTAAAATGTAATGGCAACCGTTAGCCCTAAAAGGATGGCTAATTCCATCCCCCAGATATGTAACTTCTTTTTTTTCTTTCGTTGTGCCATGAGTTTCGCTCCGTTTTCATCGCTTTTGTGTCCATTATATCATCATCAGAATAAGAAAAAAGGATTTTCCTCCCGATAGAAGAAAATCCTTATGCAATACTGCCGCAGACCGGAATCGAACCGGTACGATGTCACCACCACAGGATTTTAAGTCCTGCGCGTCTGCCAGTTCCGCCACTGCGGCCTGTTATGAGCACTTGACGAGAACGAGCACAAGCGAAGTTCGAGTCTAGTGCGATACGTACTTGGCCCTTAGCGAGAACAAACGATAGTGCTGTTCGAGCTTAGTAGCCAAGTGCTGTTACGAGCACTTAGATGGCAACGAGCGTAAGCGAAGTTGGCATCTTACGTGCGAATGGGTGGTGGTGGATTCGAACCACCGAAGCAAGATGCAGCAGATTTACAGTCTGTCCCCTTTGGCCACTCGGGAAACCACCCTTACCAAGACAAGATTATAACACACCCTTTTTGGAGGTGCAAGCAAATCATTGGGTGCCATTAGTACCCGTCCCTAATGGCACACTATAGTTCACGCTTTAAGACAACAGCGGAAAATGGGGAAAGGGTCAAATGCAGCATGCCGCCCTTCACCTCATGTTTCGTGGGCATAATAGAATAGCCCGTCTCATTTGTGACCATGGCCTGAATCATTTCACCGTCCGTCACCTCTGCCAGATAGGCAGGTATATCAACCTCAAGAGTATTGGCTCCCACATTGGCAGCAATCACGTATTTCTCCACACGGTTAAAACGACAATAGCTGATGAAGTCTTTGCCCCTAGCCAGGAATTTAAAGGAGCCACGACGCAGAGCACTGCTACATTTGTGCACCATAATAGCATCTCTGTGATAATCAAGGAGTGGCCTATTCTCCCTACCCCAGGGATATGTACGTCGGTTGTCCGGGTCCGTAAATCCGCAAACTCCGGCCTCATCTCCATAATACAAGGTCGGTGCTCCCGGCCAAGTCATCTGAATCAAAACTGCAACCTTATAGAGAGGAATATTGATATCCCAGGAGGCCGCCTCCACCCCAAGTTGCGCAGCCCGCCCCACCTTGTGATTGGTTCTGGTCAAAAATCGGGAGTGGTCGTGGTTGGACAACTGATTCATGGCGCAATAAAGAGACGGCCCTGTAAAGCGGGTCATAAAGTGTCTCATAGAATTCTCAAAGCGCTCACTGTCTCCCTCCGCCATAGGCTCATAGGCATCACTGTGTTTCTCCATGCCTGTGACAAAATAGGAGAGCGGCTCCATAAAGGCATCATAGTTCATCACTGTATCCCACTCGCCACCGCTAAGCCAAGAGGTGGCATCTCCATAGTGCTCTGCCAGCACAATGGCATCCGGGTTGGCTTCCTTTACCGCCTTGCGGAAATCCTGCCAAAATCTGTGATTGCATTCCGGGCTGTGGCCCAAATCTGCTGCCACATCCAATCTCCAACCATCTGCGTTATATGGTGGTGACACCCACTTTCTACCAATATTCAGGATGTATTCGTACAGCTCAGAAGACCCCTCGTAATTAAGCTTAGGCAGGGTGTCATGTCCCCACCACCCCTCATAACTTCCATTCCCGGGCCAGGCATATTCATCATAAAAGCGGAAGAAATCTCGATAAGGGCTGTTCTGCTGCTGATATGCTCCGGGAGCATATCCCTTGTCCTCTCGATAGATGCCCTCCCGATTCAGCCATTTGTTGAAGGAACCACAGTGGTTAAACACGCCATCTAAAATTACACGAATCCCCTTGGCGTGAGCCGCTGCCACAAAATCAGCAAAAAACTGATTGGACGCTTCCAGATTCTCCGAATCGGTTACACGGCAAATATATTTGCTTGCCTGGGTATTGTCATATGCCCCCTCCGGCAAAACCTCTCCCTCATCCTTTACGATACGCCCGTAGTGAGGGTCAATGTAGTCATAGTCCGATGTGTCATATTTGTGGTTGGAAGGAGACACAAAAATAGGATTGAAATAAATCACTTCCACTCCCAAGCTCTTCAAATAGTCTAATTTCTGCTGAACTCCGGCCAAGTCTCCGCCGTAGAATTCCGCCACGTCAAACTCAGGGTTTGGCAGCGCATTCCAATCCTCCACTTTGCCGGCTTGCGTACAGATGTAATGGTATTCCCTATTCTGCACATCATTGGTAACATCCCCATTGGCAAAACGGTCCACCAGAATCTGGTACATCACCGCCCCCTTTGCCCAATCCGGTGTGGCAAATCCCGGAATGATGCGGAAAGCATACTGAGGTCTCACCCACTCAGATGCTCCGAATTTATCAAAGTAGCACACCTCCCCATGTTCCTCTATAGAAAAGTAATAGGAAAAGGTGTCCTCCTTCAAATCAATGGTTGTCTCGTAGTAATCGAACAGTTGTCCCTTTTTCATCAATGTCATGGGATAGGCCATTCCGTCTATCGTCATCAGATTGATGTTTGCCTGAGAGTCTTTCTCCACGCGCAATCGCACCGCCACCGGTTGATTTGCCTCCGGCTCCATAGGGGTGAGATATTGATTGGTCTCATCGCTATATATTGCTTCTCTATTCATACCCTGACCTCTTTCCCTGTCCCATAGACATCTGTCGTTTTTATTTGTCTATTTTACCTCTTTTGAAGCCCGGCCACAAGTCTTGTATACTCCTCCTCGTCAATCTTGTATTTCTTTTTTAGCAGAAAATACATACCACAAATTGTGGCAATAGGAATCAGCGTCATTCCCAAGCGCAACACCAACCCCTGATATGGCGCCACAGAGCCAAGATAGTTGGTTGCCAGGTCAAGGACTTCTCCCGAGGTGATGTTTCCCTGATCTGCCGCTATCTCCAATCCACTGATTTTTCGACTGATAGCATAGATACCGCTAAGAATCAGCACCAAAGTGGACAACCCCTGGTTGATACCTGCCGCCAGTTTCACACTAAAGGACCGGACAGCACTGATCACTGAATCATGGCGCTCATGATAGCGATATTCATCATATTCGATAGTATTATTGATCATGACAATCACGGTCAAGTTGATCATCCCCTGGAAAAAGAAAATAAGGAGTCCAATGACATTAATCAGCAAAACACTCTTCGGCAGAACATATCCCACCGAAAGAAATGCCAGATACAAGACAACAATCCCTATGGTTGCACAGGTAAGAACCTGACTTCTCCTGAGATGCTTCATAACAGAGGCATAGGAAGCTTGGCTTAACAGCGTTCCCAACCCGTACATCACCGTGAAGAGAAATACCAAGTCGCCGCTTTTCCCATAACCAAATTCCACGTAAAAGAAATTCACCCCGAAGATGATAAGAAGATTTTGTCCCACATTGAAGAGGAGACTGGCTATTCCCGCCGAAACCAGTTGATCATTTCTGGAGAAAATGTGAAACATATCCTTAAGAGACAGCGAACACTCCGGCTCTTGCCTTTCCTGTTCTGTGACACCAAAAGCAGTTAACGCCTGAAAGGCGACAAACATCAGTCCCACAACCAGTGCAATCATCCGATATGCCTTTACTGCATTTCCCGCAATCACCATTGGCACAATCCCTGCCACCAAAAACTGTCCGATACATGTAAAAACGCTCATAGTTGTCACCAACACATTTCTCACTTTTGCATCGGAGCTGAGGGATGGAAGCATTCCCCAATAAGCTATATCATTCATGGTATATGTCATGCCCCACAAAAGATACCCCACGGAATAAAACGCCACAAAGGCCCATCCGGTTGGACGGATGGTAAATAAAGCTATAATCACAGCAGCATTCAAAATCGCCCCCATCAAAATCCAGGGCTTGAATTTTCCCATTTTCATTTTGGAATTTTCAATGATTATTCCCATCATCAAATCATTTACCGCATCCCATACCATACATATCACCATACATGCGGATATCACCGCAAACTGCGCAGTGGTCAAATTCATAGTATATTGCACATACAAAATCAAATACATACTCACCAGCGCATATGCAGCATCTCTGCCTACTGCTCCCACACAGTAAGACCATTTCGTTTTCTTTGTCATAACATCTCCCCCTAACGATTTGCCTTCTCTATCAATTGCTTCATCCATCTATATTTCACAAGGCCATTACTTTGATTCACCACAGAGTCCATGTTTCCATCGCAGATACCCTCTATCATCATCATCACCTCCGGATCATTCTTTGGTTTGCCCAGTGTCATCAATCGCCCTACTCTTTCGGCAATCCAAAGCGCCACCTTTCCCTCGGTACTGACCTGAGCCAACTGGCGCAATGAGTTTTTCATGGTAAAACTTCCTCTCTGTGGATTCGTGAAATGAGACAATTCTCTTCCATACAAAGCCACAAAATCTTCCCGGGTCGGGGCAAAAGGCTCCCCGGATCCCGGAAAATAAGACGGCAACTTCTCTTTCTGCCCCCTCATAGGAATTTGTCCTTCCACACGTATGGTCTCTCCCAAGCGTATATCTCTCACAGAGGCTCCCATACAAATATCATACTCTCCCTCCACACAGACAAAGGCATTCTGTTCCGTGTCGAAAACGGAAAAGTCACGTTCCGTCAAGGTAAAGGATATTTCTTTTGTCTCTCCCGGCTCCAGAAAGATCTTTTGGAATCCCCGCAGTTCTATAGCCGGCCGAATCATATCTCCCTGTGAGTTTTTCACGTAGAGTTGTACGGTTTCTTTCCCTGCCATCTTTCCTCGGTTTGAAACACTGCAGGATGCCACCCATTTTCCCTTTTCCCTGATAACCCTGAGATTCTCATAGAGAAATGTGGTGTATGACAATCCGTAGCCAAACTCATATCTCACCGGCACGCGGAAGGTTTCATAGTAGCGATATCCCACATAAATACTCTCCCGATATTCCACATCCTGAACGAGGGGTGCACGGTATCCAAACTGTTCGTAACAAGGCGTATCTTCCACTCTAAGGGGCCAGGTTTCCGCCAGTTTTCCACAGGGATTTACCTTTCCCAGCAAAAGGTCCACAGCCGCCTCCGCCACAGCCTCACCACCAAGATAC
>JAQXIY010000010.1 GCA_029008035.1 Lachnospiraceae bacterium | reverse complement strand
ACTCCGCCAAATCCCATCTCAGAAGTGGTCAAATGCATAATCGTATCGTTGATGCATCCTCCACCAAAAGACACATGTGAATGCAACCACCGTTCCATCCCCTTATCTGTGGTAAACAGGTAGCACGCCAGCGGCTTCTCGAAGTGCCGTATTATGGAAAGCAGCTCTTCGCGTGTCTTGAAGGTAAGGGTCGGCAGCACCGGTCCAAAAATCTCCTCCTGCATAACCGGTGACTCCAACGTCACTTTATCCAGGATCGTCGGCGCAATTTGGAGGGTACTCGGATTTCCGTAACCGCCTACAACGGCCTCTTCCCCCTTTATTAATCCCATTACCCGCTCATAATGCCTTTCATTGACCATACGCGGATACTCTTCCGCCTCTAGCGGCTTTTCGCCAAGCATGGCTACAAGTTCTTTCTTCATCGCCTCAAAAAGCGCATGTTTCACCTCCGGATGCACAATCAAATAATCAGGCGCCACGCAGGTTTGACCGGAATTTAATATTTTTCCAAAGACAATACGGCGCGCTGCAACCTTGATATCAGCCGTCTTATCCACGATACATGGGCTCTTACCCCCCAGTTCTAAGGTCACCGGTGTCACATAGCGCGCTGCCTTTTCTAACACGATTTTGCCAACGGAAGTACTGCCTGTAAAAAAGATATGGTCAAAGCGCTGTTCCAGCAACTCATTATTTTCTGCCCTTCCGCCTTCCACAACCGCCACATATTCCGGCGAAAAGGCTTCCCCCAACATCTCTGCCAACACAGACGACACGTGAGGCGCATAGGCAGACGGCTTTAAAATAACACAGTTTCCCGCCGCTATGGCATCAATCAATGGTTCCATACACAGCATCACCGGATAATTCCATGGTGCCATCACAAGTGTGACACCATACGGCTCTGCAATCGTATAACTCTTGGCATGAAAATTAGCCAACCCTGTCTTTACGCGTTCCTTACGCATCCAGCCGGCAAGATGCTTCATACAGTAATTTAACTCCGCCCTTGTCATGCCTATCTCCGCCATACGGCTCTCGGAGGGCGACTTGTGCAGATCCTGATACAGTGCGTTGCACAGCTTCTTTTCGTATTGATCCATTGCCCTGCCAATGTTCTCCAATGCTTTCATTCGCGCCCCATAAGAGAGCGTAGCCCCGGAAAGAAAATATTTTCTCTGTCGTTTTACCAATTCCTTGATTTCCATGTGTCTCATTCCTCCGTTTATCAAACTATCGTTCTTCATTAGAATTTATTTCTTATCACTTCAATTCCGCACAAAAGTCTGTCCACCGGAAGCTTTGTTCCATCATCTAAAACAACGATTCCGGATAAATAACCAAACACTTGATGTTGTATGCTTGCGATAATCTTTAAATCCTTCTCATTTACCCGGTCCAAAATTGGTTCAAAATCCATTTCAAATCTGCCGTCGGAAGAAGTAATCTTCCACGGCTTTAAGAGATCATCATTCTGAAAATGGAACGTGACATCATCAAGCTTATGTGCTTTTCCATCATAAATTACTATATTTTCAGATGCAGCTGTTGTATTTCCAAAACCATAACCAAGGTTTAATCCAAATGGTTTGTCATTTATCAAACCATTTCCGGTTCCCCAATGCCAAATATTATCATAAGGCCATACGCCTCTTCCCCAGTCTAACGTTGCAAAATCCGTCTCCGGATGAAATTCATAGCGTTTTTCTCCATATTGCACCCAACCACTGGCCGGCATACAATTAACCTTTTGATTATAGTAAAAATGATGTTTTTTGTCCCATGGTGTCGCAATTACCATAGAATCCATTTCCGGTTGTTTTAGCACAATATCAAAGCTTAAATCCCTGTTCCCGTCAAACTTCCTAAAGACACAGGTAATATGACGTATACCCTTCTCTACCTCCGCCTTTAAATGCACCCGCCTATCCTTGTACTCACTTACACCGGCTCCCGAATGAGACGGTAAATGCATCCTGCCCATAGGCATAAGCGGCATCACACTTTCTGTATGCTCCTTGCAATCCTTAAAGTCTAAGAAGGACACAGACTCCATTCCCATATACCCCAAATCACCAATGGTCATGGCAATACCAAAATCTTTTGCTGTTACTAAGTAGTAATCCCACTCTTTGATACGATACTTTGGTGCCTTGATATCCTCTCTACGATATTCCTGCAAAAGTTTCCTTGACCACCCCGGTTCAGCAATTTGACCCTGCTCATCTAAAAGCCTCTGTTTCGTTGTCACTTCGTGATTACGCATAATTTCTTCTCCTTGACAAAATATATTGTGCTTCCACCCCAAGCACCATTTATCTTCGCTCTTGCGTATTGTGTTTCAAGTCGCCCGCGCGACCGACTTTATAAATTTTACATTATCAAAAAAGAATATAAAAGTCAATATGTAGCTTATTTCAAGTAATATACACCGCAAAAACTTTTTAACAAAAATCAAGCCCCAGAAAAATCTGGAGCTTGAGAATCATTAATTATGGTTAATTTTAAACTATATTGAGGCTAAGAGCTTTTACAAAGTATAGCGGATACGGCTTGACCAGATTAATGATCTGTATTTCTAAGTTGTTCCAACTGTTCTCGCTTTGAATAAATCACAGCTGTAATATGAACTTTCTTTTCAACATTGTTTATCCAATAATATACCAAGAAGTTATTTACAACTATTTTTCGTATTCCTTTCGTTCTCCATGGCTCTTCATCAATCAATTGATTTCTTTCTGGAAACTCTGTTAAAGCCATTATGCTATTTTCCATTTTATCCAGAAGATTATGTGCCGCATCAGGCGCAAATAATTCAAAAGTAATATAATCAACTATTTCAGCCATCTGCTCCTGCGCTTGTCTTGTAACCTTTACTTCGTACACATCTGCCAATACTAAACCCTCTTTCGTAATTCTGCAAACACATCCTTAGCTGCTTTTGAATCATCGGATTTAGCTTGCATAAGGCCATTTTCCATAACCGAATCAAACTGTGAGTCTGTCATAGTATCTCTAGTCGAAATTGCTCTCGGTGCTTTCAAATCAAATGGAACACCATTTGTTGCAATAACTTGTCTATATGTCATATCGATGAAAACAGATACTGGTATTCCTAAGTTTTCCAAAATAGCTTCTGCGCTTTCTTTTATCTCTGGTTGTATTCTTGCTGTAACATTTGCTGTTTTTACTGCCATATGAAACACCACCTTTCAAGCATAGTGTACCACCTTGTATTGCATTTTACAATACATTTTCCATATTATTGTGTCAAATAAAAGAGAGACCATTGTAGGACAATGATCTCATATGTTCTCCTCACTTACCGCCAAGGCTCCGTTAAAGGTGTAATCAAATATCGGGTCAAGTTCCTGCTTCTCGCTCAAGTATCCGTCAAACGATGTAATAAAGAGTTTTGCTTGACTTGCGGCCAAATGGTACAACTCCATAAGTTTGGCATTACTGTCCTCACAGAGCGGATTTCCGTGAGGACTGATGATCAACCCATGCAATTCCTCATAGTTGCCGGTAAGCCGCAGCACAGTGTAAATCAGACTGCGTTTTACTCCGCTCTTAGCCAATAGCATTTTGTGTTGGAAAATCATGCTCCGCAACGCCTTGTGTATCTGTGCCGAAGAAATTCCGGGATAGAAAGGGGAAATAATCTCTGCATTTTCCGTGGTAGGACTGATGTGTGCAGTCTGTATGTGCGTTGTCGGCTCAATTCCGTCAAGAAGCATGAGACTGCGGTCAAATTCACTCTCAATCTCGGCATGACTGATTCCGCTAATGGCGATTTTTTCATCTATATAAGCGTGGCAGTTCACATCAAGTGCAAAGTGGCACAGCACCCCATAAGCATATGATAAGGATGCATCGGGACTTTTACTTGGCGCAATGACATTTCGTGCATTTTCAAAAAATATTTTCCCCGGTTTTTCATGAAGTTCATACCCTGTCCTATTGACCGAATTTGAGCTAAGTGCATCATAATAAAAAAGAATATCCGGTCCATGCAATCCCATCATGTAAAGCTCGGGGTATGCGTCTATTATTTTTTGTTCACGGCACGGAAGCGTTTTGCGCACATCCAGCCCGAATCGGTAATGTGAATAGGTTGAAGGCATTATTCTCCACCTCTCTTCTGCTGTTTAAGTAATCGTATAACACGCTTTTGTCATAAAGTGAGATGATACTATTTTTATAGTTAGGTTTACGCACTCTGTATTATAAATTTTCAATGTAAAATCTAATATCAACCTTATGTATATTCTAAGTAATACTTTTACTCCGTCATGAGGTTGTGTTATGTTGTTGCCCCCAGAAACGCTGCATCGTTCAACTAAAGCAACAGCCCCTTTGCATTTAAAAATTGTGAAATAATTATTTCAACTGACTTCCATCTGCAAAAGCATTTCCCACTTTACCGGCAAGCTTCAAATAAGAGTGATTTGCAGCATCATAAGAAATCGCATTTAGCTTTTCCGGATCAATCTTACCATTCTCGCCTAATATGTTCTCATCTATACTAACATTAACTATTTCTGCCACAATTCTAAGCGTCGCATCATATTGATTAATTTCTTCTACCTTGCACTCCAATGCAATGGGCAGTTCCTCAATAATTGGTGCATCCACATGCTGGCTTTTCTTAATATGCCATCCGGCTTTTTTTATTTTATCACTTTCATCATGTCCGGAAACAATTCCAACATAATCAGCAGCCACAAGATTTGCTTCGTCTGCAATGCCAACCGTAAAGGCTTGTTTTACCTTAATATTATCCGACGTCTTATGACGTACTCCAATATTAATCTGCAAACGATTTGAGTTTACAATGCCACCGTATGCCACATTCATGGCGTTTGCTGTGCCATCCTCACCGTAGGTTGCTACAATCAGTACCGGTTGTGGAAAAATAAAGGGGTTCGCGCCAAAGTCTTTTCTCATAATTATGTCCTCCTTCATATGTTGGTATTTGAAGCAATAATATGTTTCAAAAATAAGTTATAGAGGTTCAGTTGTCAAGGCAAAATCTGATATTGATATAATGAACTCCTTAAAGGGCTTGAATATCGCCAAATTAAACGTAGCATCTCTGTTGAACGATGCACCATTTGGGACGGGTCATTCAGCTCTTCTTCTTCGGACGAAGCGTTAACACTTGTTCCACCACGTATACTCAGCCTAGAGCAGGCACCGGACTTCATCGATACCGATGAACTTTTGGAGGTAACGCCTGAGAGCCTTCGCATTTGCAAGCGCATCTTAGACCCAACCATGCGCAAGCGCGCCAATATGAATCGGGGATAAAAAAAGGCGGGTGAGCCAATGGCTCCCCGTCTTTTTTTACCAATCACTACTCCAATCTGTTCCACCACTATCCCAGCTGCTACCACTATCCCAATCATAGTCGCTATCGCTTGATGAGCTGGGATAATATGTATCATAGCTCCGACAGTCCTCAAATTCTGTAAAAGAACTTTCATTCCAATCATCTACACTGTTATACAAACTATCTGTAGAAACGCTTTCTACATTCGTTGGTTCTTTTGATGGAAAATAATTATCGCTATCAACATCGTAGTAATACCAATCATGTCTGTATTCAGCATAAATCCTGTTGTCTTTTCCAATATAATAATCCGCTGTATTGTGCATGTGAAAAAGCGGTAATGCTACCACAAACCACATGGCAACAGCCACTATCACTCTTATAGCAATGTTGTGCTTTGCATTATCAATCTTATCCGCGATATGCTCCGGCAGAAATTTGTATGAAATATACATTTGCAATAGAAACATAATCGGAACGCCAAGCATTCCCCACATAATGGCATCCCCAAATCCTCGGAACAAAGAATCCAAGAACTCGAGGGCTACTATAAACAAGCCAAAAGCAAGCATAGCGCCTACAACCAATAGAATAAGGAAAAGTGTGGCCTTTCTGTCAGCCCGCTTCTCTTCCTTTGATCTTTTCCTCTTTTTCCCAACATTTCTCTCTTTCTGATTGAGGATTTCACTCTTTAGTTTCAGGTAAAGTTCATTTACTGCATAGGCCTCATCCGTACCGCGATAGCGAATAACTCTCTCACCGGTATCTTTGTTCTTATATACAATAAACTCATTGCCTTCTTTATAAATGCCAAAAGCCTTTGGTTCCTGATAATTGATGCCGATGAAAAATCGAGTGGTTTCGTATGGCGGTAATTTTCTCGCCTTGTACCACGCCTCTAGTTCCTCAATGGTTTTGGGAGTCCCATCTACGGTTTGATGAATGTTTCTATTTTTCCCACCGCAGTTGGGACATTTTTCCAGGGTATCATCCATCATACCCCCGCAATACTCACATTTAACCTTCATTCTCCTTCTCCCCTACTTTCCTTCAAATGTATCAAAATTGTTTCTCGCACACCGTAAAAACACTCCAGCGTGTCATCTTCATCAATATGATTTACCCCAAATCCCTCCCGATCAGGCGGATAAAAACACATGGCGGATATCACATAGCAAATACGCAAACAAAACTATACTTCTACAAGCACTTTCCACTTACCATTTCGTTTGCCATTTTCACGAATTATCAAACCTTTTTCTTGCATTTCAACAGTTCTCGTTTTTACTGTTCGCCCCGATTTACCAATAGCACTTGCCAATTCTCTTTGCATAATTGCCGGATTCTTTTTTAACTCCTGAATAATAGCCAATTCCTCCAAAGTGCAGTTTTTGCACTTTGAATCATTGCTAGTTGCACTTTGAATTGCATTTTGTAGTTGCATGGATACCATTTTGCAAATCATTATAATTAGCTCTTACTAATGCATTCCTAAAATACCATGAGTTTTCTGCAAATGTCTCATACAGTGGTCTATCCATTTGAGTTGTTTCAGGAAAAGCCCTGAAGTCCACATGACATCAAGATTTCTTTGACAATAAACATACCGTCTCCACATGCATGCTGTGACAGAACTGATCTACCGGGCGGACGCGATTTAACTCATACCCATGCTCCACCAGATACTTTAAGTCCCGAGACAGCGTTGCCGAATCACAACTCACATAGACAATGCGTTTTGGTGCCACCTGAACCATGGTCTGCAAGCACATCTCATCGCAACCTTTTCTGGGTGGGTCCACCACAATCACATCCGGGGATGTGCGCTCCTCTCCAACGTCCCGACTCTCTACCCAGGCAGGTACAACTTCCTCCGCCTTACCCACATAGAAGGTAACATTATCCATATGATTGTTGCGAGCATTGCGTCTCGCGTCCTGGATAGCCTCCGGCACAATCTCCACACCATAAACCTGCTTGGCTGCCTTGGCAAGAAACAGCGAGATGGTTCCGATACCGCAGTATAAATCCCACACAATCTCTTCTCCCGACAGACCGGCATATTCCAGTGCAAGACTGTATAACTTCTCTGTCTGCACAGGATTCACCTGGTAGAAGGATTTAGGAGAAATCTCAAAGGATACGCTCTCCTCTGTGGACGCAAAGTTTCCGCCACCTGTCTGTTCCTCCCGGACTCTGCATATGCTGTCCGTGATGCAAGGCTCTCCCCAGAGCAGCCGCACCTCATCTCCCAGAATCCGGTTGGTGTTCTCTGTATTAACATTCAAAGAAATGCTATGCATTCCCTCTATTTTCTGCAATGACGCAATCAGTACATCCTCCTGTGGCAATTCCTTGCCATTCACCACAAGACATACCATCAACTCACCGCTGTGAAAACCTTTGCGAATCAGCACATGGCGAAGCAAGCCCTTTCCGGTTGTCTCGTCATAGGGCTTCACATGACACTGTTGCATATATTCCTTAATTCGAGCCAGAATAAGAGCATTCTCCTCCACTCCCAGCAGGCAATCAGAAACAGGAATGACCTGATGGCTTCTGGCGGCGTAAAATCCAAAGACAATCTCCCCGTTCTTGTCATATCCCACAGGAAATTGTGCCTTGTTTCGATAGCGAAAAGGTTCATCCATCCCCACAATGGGTTCCATCACCTGTTGCAACAACCCATCAGAAAAACCGCCAATTCGTTTCAAGTTGTCCCTTACCTTCCGCTCTTTCAGTGCAAGTTGCACATCATAGCGCAAGGTTTGCATCTGGCACCCCCCACACTGTCTTGCCACGGAGCAGGCCGGCTCCACTCGACGATCGGAAGGGGTCAACACTTCTATTACGCGGGCATAACCATAGCCCTTTTTTAGCTTGGTCACCCCGGCAAGAATCTCATCTCCCACCACGGCATCCTTAATAAAGAAAGTCATCCCATCATACTTGCCGATGCCCTCTCCATTCACTCCCATATCTTCAATTGTCACAACAAAGGTATCGTTTTTCTTCATATAATCCTCTAAAACTCTTCCGGACTGGTTCTCCGAATATTGGACTCAAACAATCGATTGAATCCCTGCCAACGCACATCGTTTGGTGCCACATTTCCCAGGGCTTCTTTCATGGTCTCCATCTTGGCATCCAAATTATCCGCAAAGGACAGGGCAACCGCCTCTGCAATGGCAGGCTTCTTAGGTGAGCCAAATTCCAACTCTCCGTGATGAGCCAAAATACAGTGAATCAGCTCTCTTGCCTTCATAGCCGGAAAATCTGAAACATGGGCAATGTGTTCTTCCACCTGTTTCGCCCCAATCATGATATGCCCCAAAAGCTGTCCCTCATCGGTGTAATCGTTCTGGGGGAACGGTGACAATTCCGTCATCTTGCCCACGTCGTGTAAAAGGGCTGCCGCCAACAGTAAATCCCTGTCTAGCATAGGATACATCCCTGCATAGAAATCACAGTTTTTGGTCACTCCCAAGGTGTGCTCCAGAAGTCCCCCCACAAAACCGTGATGCACGCTTTTAGCCGCAGAGTGGAACTTGAATCTTTCCGCAAATTCCTGATCTCCAAAAAAACTCATAAGTAGACTCTTCATATAAGGGGCTTTTACGGATTGAACAATTCCCATCAACTCCTGATACATCTCATCCAAATCCCGCTCTGAACAGGGCAGATAGTCCCCGGGTATGTATTCTCCCTCCGAAGCCACACGAAGTCGCTTGATATTCAACTGCAAGGCTCCCTGAAAAGAGGTAATCTCCCCTGTGACAAACACATAGTCCAGCTCGTCATAATCATCTATCCCCATAGACCCCGGCTCCCAGATTTTGGCATCCAGGGTGCCCGTCTTGTCCTGTAATGCCAGACTCTCATAGGGCTTTCCTGCCTTGGTAAGAGCCGACTGCTTTTTCCGGCAAAGATATACCTCGTTTACTCTCTCTCCTTCTGTCAAATCCTTGATAAAACGCATGTTATTCTCCCATCTATTCTTGAACAAAATCTATTATCCATTATACTTGCCATTTCCAAGGGTTTCAACCATTTCCCTTTTTATTTGCTTCATAAATGTGTATAATTAGGCTTATGAATAAGAAAGTTTTATACACACTGGAATACAACAAAATAATCGATTTATTGGAGGCTCATGCCGGCAGTGAACAGGGAAAGAAATATTGTCGCAAACTGTTGCCTGTCACCGACATGGAACGCATTCTTAAAATGCAACAGGAGACCAAAGATGCCCTTAGCCGCATTTTCAAACGGGGCAGCGTATCCTTTTCCGGGATTGCAGACATTCGTCCTTATCTGAAGCATTTGGGGATTGGCGGTGCCCTAACAACGGGCGAGCTCCTACACATCGCTTCTCTGCTGGAGGTTTGCAAGCGGGTAAAGTCATACGGTCGCAGCGAGAATGACGCCTCTCTGGATGAGGATTCTCTGGCCGGATATTTTCAGGATTTGGCTCCGTTGACACCTGTTTGTGAGGAGATTCGTCACTGCATTATCTCTCAGGACACCATCGCAGACGATGCCAGTCCGGGGCTTAAGAATATGAGACGACAGATGACTGTCATCGGGGAGCGCATCCGCACCCAGATGAATTCCATGTTGAACAACTCCACCACTCGGGGATATCTTCAGGATGGAGTGATCACTATGCGAAACGGCAGGTACTGCCTTCCTGTAAAGGCGGAATACAAGTCTCAGGTTCCCGGCATGGTACATGACCAATCCTCCACCGGCTCCACCATCTTCATCGAGCCTATGTCTGTGGTCAATATGAACAACACCCTCAGAGAGTTACAGTTGCAGGAAGTGGAGGAGATTGAGAAAATTCTTTCCACCTTAAGCAATATGGTAGCAGAGCATACAGAGGAGTTGACCCAGGATTTCGCCATCCTCTCTGAGTTGGATTTTATCTTTGCCAAGGGAGAGTTGGCCAAGGATATGAATGCTATTGAACCGGAGTTTAACACCGAGGGAATCATTCATCTGCGCAGTGCCAGACATCCTCTGCTTTCCAAGGACACCGTAGTCCCCATTGATCTGACACTGGGCAAGGAATTCGATCTGCTGATTGTCACAGGGCCTAATACCGGCGGTAAGACCGTCTCTCTGAAGACCTGTGGTCTGCTGACTTTGATGGGACAGGCGGGACTGCATATTCCCACCAAGGATCGCAGTCAGTTATCAATTTTTGACGATATTTATGCGGATATCGGTGACGAGCAGAGTATTGAGCAGTCCTTAAGTACCTTCTCTTCTCATATGACGAACATCGTCCGTATTCTAAAGAATGTTACTAAGAACTACGACAAGCGATATCTCTGTCTCTTTGACGAGTTGTGCGCCGGAACCGACCCCAAAGAAGGGGCTGCCCTGGCCACCGCCATACTGGATCAGTTGCATCAGCAACACATCCTTACTATGGCAACCACCCACTACAGCGAGCTTAAAATGTATGCGCTATCCACAGAGGGTGTGGAAAATGCCTGCTGTGAGTTTTCGCTGGAGACCTTAAGCCCCACATATCATTTGCTTATCGGAATTCCAGGCAAGAGCAACGCCTTTGCCATTTCCAAGAAATTAGGTCTCCCCCAGGATTTGATTGAAGTGGCAAAAGAAAAGTTGGATGAAGAAGACCAGAGCTTTGAAGATTTGCTGGTGGATTTGGAGCAAAAGCGTGTGGCCATGGAGAAGGATCGACAGTTTGTATCGGCTGAACGCGCTAAGATAGAAGAGAAACGCAAGGAATTGGAACAACGGGAAGAGAAGTTGTCCCAATCCAAGGACAAGATTCTCCGCCAGGCCAACGAAGATGCTTCCCGAATTCTACAGGATGCCAAGCGCCTGGCTGACGAGACCATACGAGACTTTATCAAATACAGCAAGAGCAATCCTGACATTGCCAAGATGGAAGAAAAACGTGCCAATCTGGGCAAAAAATTAAAGGACGCTCAGGGAAAAGCTTCCGTGGCTTCCAAGAAAGAGCCTCCCAAGAATCACAAGGTTCCTAAGAATCTGCGGGTGGGTGACCCGGTGAAAGTTCTGAGCATGAATCTTACCGGAACCGTGTACTCTCTGCCCAATGCCAGAGGCGACTTACAGGTGCAGATGGGCATCATGCGCTCCAATGTGAATATCAAGGATTTAGTTCTGTTAGAAGATAATGACACCGCCGCTCAGTCCAAGGGCAAGCGACCCAAATATTCCGGTTCTTCCGGAGGACTGAACAAATCGGCCACCATCTCTCCGGAGATTAACCTGTTGGGGTTAAACGGGGATGAGGCTGTAGCTAAGTTGGACAAATACTTAGATGATGCCTATATTTCTCATCTGAAATCCGTCCGGGTTGTGCACGGAAAGGGCACCGGTGCTTTGCGAAAGGCTGTTCATCAATACCTTCGTCGCCAGAAAATCGTGGACGAATTCCATCTGGCCGAGTTTGGCGAAGGTGATGCCGGCGTGACTATTGTGACGTTTAAATAAAAAATTTTTAAACAAAAAAGAGGTTAGACAAATTGTCTAACCTCTTTTACTTTGTAATTCTTATACTAACTCAAGAACAACTTCCATTGCACCGTCACCCTTACGAGGTCCGATCTTTACGATTCTTGTGTAACCACCGTTACGGTCAGCATACTTAGGAGCAATCTCCTCGAATAACATCTTAGGCATATCAACTTCCTTGATGTCCTTCTTTGTCTTACCGGCTGTCTTTACCGGGTACAATACCTTAAGCATCTCTCTTCTGGCATGAAGGCGGGAAGGCTGATCCTTCTTAATCTTCTTGTCTACGGTATCGTATACAGTAACCTTCTTGCCATCAACAACTTCTTTTACTCTCTTGCCATCCTTGTCCTTGCGGGCAACCTTAGCCTGAACAGTAACCTCGTCGAAGTTGTCCTTCTCTCTAACTGCCATAGCAATGATGCCCTCAGCAATTTTCTGAACTTCCTTAGCCTTAGCTTCTGTTGTGATGATTCTTCCATGGTACAAAAGGTTTGTTACCTGATTTCTCAGTAATGCCTTTCTCTGTGAAGATGTTCTGCTTAACTTTCTATACTTTGCCATTTTCTTTCCTCCTATGAGATGGTTCGCTCTGCTACGCCTTTTGGTCTTACTAGCAGGGTGCATGGTCCACCATCTTCTTTTGCTGGTCCCACACGCCTTTTGGTCTTATTGCGGCACCGTTATTATATTACTCTTCTCCAGCCTTTAACTGAAGTCCTAACTCTGTGAGCTTACCTAACACTTCTTCCAAAGACTTGCGTCCAAGGTTACGAACCTTCATCATGTCGTCCGCTGTCTTGTTACACAATTCTTCAACAGTATTGATACCTGCTCTCTTCAAGCAGTTATATGAACGAACTGACAATTCTAACTCGTCAATGTTCATATCCATTACTTTGCCCTTGGAGTCGCTAGGCTTCTCAGCCATAACAGCAGCCTCCATACCGCGCTCAGACAAGTCTACAAAGAGACTCAAATGCTCGCTCAGTACCTTGGCAGCCAAACTAACCGCCTCTTCCGGCTGAATGGTTCCATTGGTGTAAACATCCAATGTAAGCTTATCATAGTCAGTAATCTGACCTACACGAGTGTTCTCAACCTTAAGGTTGACTCTCTCGATTGGTGTGTAGATAGAATCTACAGCGATAACACCGATTGGAGTATCCTCTGTCTTGTTCTTATCAGAACTGATGTATCCTCTACCTTTTGTGATGGTGAGCTCCATGTAGAGTTTGCAATCTGCACCACCATTTAAGTTAGCAATTACAAGGTCTGGGTTCATAATTTCAATATCAGAATCCACCTGGATATCACTAGCCTTTACAACGCCTTCGCCTTCAAACTCGATGTAAGC
>JAQXIY010000009.1 GCA_029008035.1 Lachnospiraceae bacterium | reverse complement strand
CCAATAATCGGCAGGAACAACGCCATGGGCACATAGGTACAAATCGTCACGAAACTATAAAGTCCCGGCTTCTCATAATAATTGAGGAACAGATAATTATAGGTGGTCTGTGTGTACATCTGAAATGCAATCAAAAGCATGGATGTCAGACACAGGAAAATAAATGGTGGATTCTTCAACAAATCCCCAACGGTTCGGAACACATGCATTTTCCCTGCGCCTTCATTCTGTTGCGGATTCAGCGCCGTGATTCTTTCTTTTGTCCCCTTAAAATGTAATCCATAGATACCAATGGAAATTACCGCAATGACAAGAACGGCAAACCCCAATTTCGCCGGGTCTAACACCTTCGTTGTCTCACCTGTGGCCTCATCTATCACCTGTGAATATACCAAAAGCGGCAGTAAAATCATAGACGGAATATTACCAAATCCCGCCCCAACGGAGCGCCAAACAGACAGGGAAGATCTCTCCTGTGGATCATCTGTAATTGCAGATGCCAGCGAACCGTAAGGAATATTCACACCAGTGTACATCATGCCATAGAAAATGTATGTCACATAGGCATAAATCAAATATTGATTGACAGTCAGTCCCGGAATCTTGATAAACATCAATACTGCTGCTACAGCAAGGGGAATGGATGCCCACATAACATAAGGACGAAATCGTCCATATTTCGTCGGCTTTCTGGAATCAATGAATCCTCCCCAAATAGGATCGTTGATTGCATCCCAGATTCTTGCCACCAGCATCAAGATCGTAATCTGTGCCAGCGGAATGTGCATACAATCCGTATAAAACATTGTCAGAAACGATGAAATCAGTGAGAATGTCAACACGCCACCAAAATCACCACAGGCATATGCAATCTTTTCTTTAGTCGTAATACCCGAAGTCGCATGTACTTCTGCTGTCTTTTTTTCTTTGCTCACTATGTCCTCCCCCTCATAACATAATAATTATTTAACTTCTTTAACAATATCAGATATTTGAGAAATTGTCACCTTCCTTATCTACTTTTAAGGCGATAAATTTTAGAGCCATTAGGGACTGTCCCTAATGGCTCTCATATTGCCAAAAAAAGAAAGCAGGATACGGGAGTCGAACCCGCCTATCTAGCTTGGGAAGCTAGCGCCCTACCGATAGACTAATCCTGCTTATGAAAATACGATAACACTCTTTTATCGCAAATTCAATCTATTTTTCATCTCGCACAAAACGAATCTCACAGATATCATCGCCCCTTGCTATGGTCTTAGGCAATTCCAAATGACAACCAAAACTTTCTGCGATTCCTCTGTCTCCACACATGGCATGATCGCATAGCATCTGAATTTCTTCATCGCTACAGCCCTGCTTCTGCCACGCTTTTACCAGAGGACAATAATGAAAGTCGATATCCAAGTTATCATCTGTACAGCGCTTGATATCCATTTCAAAAACCCATTGGGCAAATTTGGAGAACAGGGTCTTTTTCAATCCCTTTAAGGATTCCCCTCCTCCTGCTTGTTTTCGCAATAATCCTCCCTGATATAAGCCGCACCGTTTGATTGCCTCCGGCGCATATTCCGTAGATTCTAACCCCTTCTTCTCGGCTTCATCACAGAGCAAATACATCCAAAGGGCCCTATGCTCCAACTGCTCTCTAATTGCCACAATAATGGGATTCTTAATACTAGGTTCATTTTTCACCTTACTCATATGTTATGTAACCTCTTTTCTTTTTCTAAATATTGATAGAACTACTTATCCTGCTCACTGATAATTTTTCAGAAATTCTTTGTAAAATTCCACGCATTTAACAATGGCATCCAAATCGATATTCTCATTCTCCGAATGTACGGACGCCAATTGGTGCTCTGACAGACGAATCGGTGCAAATCGCAACACACATGGGCACACATCCGTAAGAACTCTGGCATCTGTTCCCGCCGGCAAGATAAATGGTACCGCCGGATATTCAGGAAAAACTTTCTCGATACATTGCTTCACATAAGCAAACTGTGGTTGGTTTATATCTGCCGGTTTATGATATTCACTTTTTTCATCAATCTCCACCGTGATATCATATTTGGCAGCAATCTTGCGAAAAGCTTCTACGTCCTTGTCAAAGTCATCCTTGTCAATGGGTCGCAGGAATGCCACTGCCTTGCACATTTTATCCTCGCTGCTCCCCTGTATTTTGTTAAATGTACAAGTTGTCCCCAACAAACCACCTGCTTGGGGGCTCATTTTGGGAAGTAATTTCGTCATGAGAGGCGCAAATAATGTAATGTTTGAAAACAGAAACTTCATACCGGCGCCGGCATGGGGTGCCAAATGCCGAAACATGGCCACCATCTGCGCATTCATTCGTCGAATGAAAATGTCCGAATCGGAAACTTCCTGAATAAAAGCGGCCATTCGCTCTACCGGGGTCTGCGTAATGGCGCTGGTAAGACTGGCATGGGCATTTGCAGATGTGGCGGTGCAATTCAAATAATAGCGTCCCTTTTCGTGTACTGCAATCATGGCACATTTCTCACAATTCATACCACCAACCGGCGGATTGATAACAGCTCCCCCCTCGTCCAAAATCACTTCAAATTCCAGATTGTGCTCTTTAAAATAAGCTAGGGCTTTCGGTATGCCGTCTCCTCCCAACTCCTCATTATGGGAAGATGCAATGTAAACGTTACAAGGGGGCTCATATCCCTCTTCCAGCAATTCTTCCAGGGCAGAAAATTCTCCAAAAAGAGGTGTCTTCGTATCAACGGTTCCCCGCCCCCACATCTGATTTCCCACAATTTCTCCCGAAAATCCCGGATGAAGCCACTCCCCTTCTGCCGCCACCACATCGTGATGAGACATTAGAATAATATTGCGGCTTTTATCTTTTCCTTCGATACGATAAACCCAGCAATCATCCCCGAAGGTCATTTTCTCTGCCTTCTTGTGAATCAGAGGGAATAATTCTTCCATTACATTACGGAGTTTTGCAAACTCGGTATCATCATAAGCATCTTTTACAGAAACCGTCTCACATTGTATCATTTTCTGTAAACGATTAGCGTAATACATTATATCTCTTTCCATGATTACTCTCCCTTTTTTTCTGCGTTTCGAACTGTGTCTAACACATCCTTTTCGTTGTAGAAAAGATAAACAACAATAGCAATCAATGTGAAGGTGCCTCCCACAATGGCGGTCAATAGCAAACCACGATGTCCTACGCTCTCTCCCTTTGCCGCTCCAATCACCACAAGGGACGGAATAATCATAATAGCGATGGAAGTACCCAATTTTGTCACAAAACTTTTAGCCGCAGCAAATGTCCCCTCTTGGTTAATGCCGGACTTCACCGTATCATAGCGAATAACATCCGCCATCATAGAACCGGGAACAATATTTAATACAGCAAATGGTAACGATACAAATAATGAAAACAAGACTGCCACCTGCATTGCATATTGGGATGGAAACACGTCCACAAAACAGATAATAAATTCTGCAATGGCAAATACCCCACAACCTACAATCATAGGTATCTTTTTCCCTTTATTTTTTGTCCACTTATTAATCAACGGATACAGCACCAACGAGCCCACGATAGAGGTGGCCATAATAATGATAGATTTCTCTTCCGGTATCCCCATCAACTCTGTGATGTAATACATAATACAGGCTTGGAAAAAGCTCATTCCCGTGGTCTCAAACAGCTGTCCTGCCGTTACAATGCGAAAATATTTATTTGAAAATGCATGTTTGAGAGATTTCGCCAAAGAAACCGTTGGTCTTACAGAGCTCACATACTCCTTCTCCTTAATGGCAAATGCGGGAATCAATAATAGAACGGCACCCACAATGGTAAAGGATAAGAAAGTAAATCGCCAAGCGGTAATGGGCTCTGCACCGGTTTTCTTAATCAATGCCACAATAGCTGTAGTTGCATATCCCAGCATACTTCCCACAACAAAGAACAAAGAATTCCATGTATAGGCATCCACCAAGCGCCCCTCGTTTCGCACCATTTCCGGCAAGAGGGCATTGTGGGGAATCATATATAAGGTATAGAACAAATAATATGACCAAATGAATACTGCCAGCCAAATGTTATTAAACACCGGGTTCGTGGATGGTGACCAGAAAATCAAAAGTGCGCTGACAGCGAAGGGTATGGCGAACCATTTCATAAAGGGAATCCGTCGTCCATCTTTGTGCTGACATTTATCACTGATTCCTGCAATAACAGGGTCCGATACCGCGTCAAAGATGTGACCCACCGCTTTGATTAGGCCAATAACAGTCAGAACGCCTGCAACCACATACCCCTGCGTAATTAGGATTGGCAACCCGGATGCCTGTGTTGGCTGATAAAAATAAATCAAGTAATTGTTGAGCATCGTTGTAAATAATCCCACCGCAAACTGTGGCAGACAAAATAAAATAATGGTTTGCTTTGAAACTTCTTTCATCATTTTCCCCTATTGAGCCATTAGGGACGGATACTAATGGCTCCCCAACGGCTGATTTTGATTGACTACTGTGTGGTGCCATGATAAAATATGGAAGAATTAGAAACGGGGAGCTTGTGTAAACAGGCTGAGAGTAAGCTGTAGTGCTTTGACCCATAACCTGATTTGGATAATGCCAACGTAGGGATATAGTGATTTTGTGTGTTGCGATATGTC
>JAQXIY010000008.1 GCA_029008035.1 Lachnospiraceae bacterium | reverse complement strand
CTGGAAGCTCGCCGGGCTCATAACCCGGAGGTCATAGGTTCAAATCCTATCCCCGCAATTATGCCCAGTTAGCTCAGTTGGTAGAGCAGAGGACTGAAAATCCTCGTGTCTCTGGTTCGATTCCGGAACTGGGCATCTTTTATGTAGATACTACAAACCGTAGTATCTATATTTTTTATATTATAATAAATGGACAGAGGTATATTTTTTTAAAACACAAAAGGATTATTAGGCGGTGCGGTATGGCAAAAAAATCAAAAGAGGAAAAAACCAATGTGATGCGTCTGCTGGAGCAGGCAAAGGTGGATTACAGGCACTATTGCTACACAGATACAGAAGCAATTAGTGGTGTGGAGGTTGCCTCTGCTTTGGGGCAGGATGTAAAACGGGTATTTAAGACACTAGTTACGGTGGGAAAGTCAGGAGAGCACTATGTTTTTGTGATTCCTGTGGCAGAGGAACTGGATTTGAAGAAGGCGGCCGGTGCAGTTGGAGAGAAATCCATTGCAATGGTTAAGTCAAAGGAATTGCTGGGATTGACAGGATATATCCATGGGGGTTGTTCTCCTATTGGAATGAAGAAGTTTTTCCGGACTACAATTCATATGACGGCAGAGCAGTTTGATACCATTATTTTTAGTGGCGGGAAGATAGGTTATCAGGTGGAAGTTTCCCCGGAAGCCCTAAAAAATGTTATCTCTTTTCAATATAGAGATATTACAGTGTCCTAGATGATGATGTGTTGGTAGAATTTTTGAGGAAGTTGTTTCATTTTTTTATCATCCTTTTCCAGGTGGATTGTAGTTTTCTTTTTTATCTCTTACAATGTAGACGATGAAAATTATGAATCTAGGGAGGGATCTAAGATGAAGTTTTTTATTGATACAGCTAATGTAGAGGACATTAGAAAAGCCAATGATATGGGCGTTATTTGTGGAGTTACCACAAATCCATCGCTGATTGCAAAAGAGGGAAGAGACTTCAATGAAGTAATCAAAGAAATCACATCTATTGTGGACGGACCAATCAGTGGCGAGGTTAAAGCAACCACTGTGGACGCAGAGGGAATGATAGCGGAAGGCCGCGAGATTGCAGCAATTCATCCGAATATGGTAGTAAAGATTCCAATGACCGTGGAAGGATTAAAAGCAGTTAAGGTTCTTGCGGCAGAGGGAATTAAAACAAATGTAACCCTGATCTTCACAGCAAATCAGGCACTACTTGCCGCAGAGGCAGGTGCAACCTATGTATCACCATTTCTCGGTAGACTAGATGATATCAGTCAGCCGGGCATTGATTTGATTAGTGATATCGTAACTATATTTGATAATTACGGGTATGAGACTGAGATTATTGCTGCATCAATTCGCAATCCGATTCATGTCACCGATTGTGCACTGGCAGGTGCGGATATAGCAACAATTCCATATAATGTAATTCAGCAAATGACAAAGCATCCGTTAACAGATGCAGGAATTGAAAAATTCCAGGCGGATTACAAGGCCGTTTTTGGCGAATAAGAGAATAAGATACATAAAAAGAAGGCGAGGCTGTTTTTAAGGCCTCCCTTTTTTATGGGATGGAAAACTCTTGAGATAAAAGCATTTCCCATATATAATGGAAATAAGAATTTATGAAAATGATTTTAGCATATAATTTAATATATGCTATCAAGAAGGAGAGAATTATTTATGGAAGCATTTATGGAATTCGTGATCAGTGATTGGATGTTTGTGTGGCTTGCCGTAATCATTGTGACCATAGTTATAGAAATTATTACGGTGGGATTGACATCAATCTGGCTGACAGGGGGAGCTTTGGCGGCACTGTTTGTATGCCTTTTGGGAGGACACTGGGGACTTCAATTGGCGGTGTTTTTTATTGTGACCTTTGTTTTGCTGTATTTCACGCGACCCTGGGCGTTGAAATACTTAGAGAGTCGTAAGACAGCAACCAATTATGAGGAAACCATTGGAAAGACAGTGCGTATTACAGAAGCTGTGGATAATCGAATGGGTCAGGGTAAAGCAGACTATAATGGTATGGAGTGGACAGCGAGAGCTAAGGATGATGACACTACTTTTGCAGTAGACGAACAGGCTATTGTCTCCGGTGTGCAGGGCGTCAAATTAATTCTGGAAAAAATCCAATAATAATGGAATGGAAGAAAGTATTTGCAGTATCCTGATAGAGAAATCTATCAGGATTTTTCCTGTCTTTTTACATGGAAAAAAGGCGACAAAGAAGCACTTTTGTGGATAGAATTATACAAAACAGTCAAAATGTATAATCGTTTGATACACAAAAAATTGATTGTATATGTTCATCATTCCCATTATTTCATATACTTGCAAATGATGATAAGGATTGATAAAAACTAGTTAGGGAGGAACTGAAGAATGGCTTCGCTAGTACAAACAGCCCAACATAAGGCAGAAAGAAAAGTTTTTGAAAAGATGGTAGACAGCGTTGTAGGGAAACTTACAAAGTCTGATAGTGTAGAGACGAGACAGAAGGTTTATCTGGAACTAATCGATAAAGCAGAGAAATTCTGGGGAGAGAGCGGCATCGATGAAGAGAAGTTTGCGCATGTAAGAGAGTATGTCAAAAATCCGGAGAACAGATGGGTGAAATTCGTCAACCGTGTGTTGGATGAGACAAATCCAAAATATGCTAAGAAGTTTCTTCTGAACTTGGGATACGAGGCATTTTTCCGCGGAACCAAGATGATCAGAGAGAACCGTAAGAAATACAATTGCAACATTCCATGGTTGATTCTTTTTGACCCCACAGATGCATGTAATTTGCACTGTGTTGGATGTTGGTCCGGTACATATGGACATAAGAACAATATGTCATATGAGGATATGGATAAAATCGTTACACAGGGTAAGGAGTTAGGAACGCATCTGTATTTTATGACAGGTGGAGAACCAACTGTCCGAAAGGCAGACATCTTGAAATTGGCTGAGAAGCATAATGACTGTATGTTTGGCCTTTTCTCCAACTCAACATTGATTGACGAAGAACTTTGCGAGAAGATTGTAGAATTGGGTAATATTACCTTCTTGCTTTCTATTGAGGGAACACCGGAGACCAATGATGGTCGAAGAGGAGAGGGCCACTATGCTGCAGTTATGCGCGCGATGGATTTGTTGAAGAAGTATGGAATTGTCTACGGTACTTCTATCTGCTATACAAGGGACAATATCGAGGCAGTTACAAATGAGGACTTCCTTAGATTCATTGCAGATAAGGGAGCAAGATTCGGCTTCTACTTCCATTACATGCCGGTTGGCCAAAATGCGGCACCTGAGTTGATGCCGACATTGGAGCAGAGAGAGCAAATCATTAAGACAATTCGTTGGGTTCGTACAGGAGATAATGACATAGGTTTCTTCCCAATGGATTTCCAGAACGATGGAGAATTCGTTGGAGGATGTATCGCAGGAGGAAGAAACTACTTCCACATCAATGCACAGGGTGATGCGGAACCTTGCGTATTTATCCACTTCTCAGATTCCAATATCCGAGATAAGTCCATCCTGGAGATGCTACAGAGCCCATTGTTCAAGGCATATCATGAGGGACAGCCATTTAACAGAAACCACCTTCGTCCTTGCCCAATGCTTGAAAACCCACAGCTCTTACGAGAGATGGTAGAAAAGACAGGGGCAAAGGGAACCAATGCGGAGTGTGAGGAGAGTGCGGAACAGCTTTGTTCAAAGTGTGACCACTATGCAGAAGAGTGGGGCCCGGTTGCTGATCGAATCTGGGAAGAACAGAAGCACAAGAAACCTGCATATGAGAATTATACACAAGAGAAATTAACACATCCGGAGCTTGCTGCATTTGAGCATGCAGACGGAACTGTTGGTCTTCGTGAAGAAGATTTGAAATAGAACAGCCCAACCCGAAAACAGACCCGTTCAAAAAGAACGGGTCTGTTTTTATCTAATAGATTATTTGGCTGCGTCTTCAATAAGAGACACAATGGTAGAAATGGCATCCATCTGACCGCTTTCCTCCATAGCGGTGATGAATTTTTGCCTGTTGGCCATCGTATCTTTGATAGTGGCTTTCAGTGTATCGGAGGTGACCTTCTCTTCCTCTAAAACAACGGAAAAACCTTGCTTAGAGAAAGAATTGGCATTTAAAATCTGATCTCCTCTGCTGGCGTTTCTTCCCAGAGGAATCAGAATATTAGGTTTTCTCAAGGCCAAGATTTCACAGATGGAGTTGGCACCTGCCCGGGCAATCATAAGATCCGCAGCGGCAAATAAGTCTGGCAGGTTATCGCTGATGTATTCAAACTGTGCATAACCTTCCTTGCCTGCCAGGGATTCATCCAAATTTCCCTTACCACACAGATGAATAATCTGGTATTCCTTCAACAAATCATTCAGGCATCCGCGCACAGCGTTGTTTATATACACAGAGCCGATGCTACCGCCCATAATCATTAAAACGGGCAAATCTTTATTAAAATGGCAGAATGACATTCCCTTGGCTTTGCTGCCGTGAAGCAATTCCTGACGAATAGGGGAACCGGTAAGTACCGCTTTGCCGGCAGGTAAGTATGGCACTGTCTCCGGGAAATTACAGCAGACTTTTGTGGCAGCCGGAATGGCCAGTTTGTTGGCAAGACCGGGGGTTAGGTCGGACTCGTGTATGATGGCGGGAATACCCTTTGTCTTGGCCGCCAAAATAACAGGTACGGAGACAAAACCACCTTTGGAAAAGACTACATCCGGTTTTATTCTGCCCAGAATATGTCTGGCTTGAAAAAATCCTTTCATTACTTTGAATGGATCGGTAAAATTCTTCCAGGAATGATAGCGGCGAAGCTTTCCTGAGCTGATGCCGTAATAGGGAATCTTCTGCTCCTCAATCAATCCCTTTTCAATTCCATCCGTAGAACCGATATAGTAGATTTCATATCCTGCTTTTTGAAGAGAAGGCATCAGCGCAATATTGGGGGTTACATGCCCTGCGGTTCCTCCTCCTGTCATAACTATTTTTTTCATAAAGAACTCCTTTATTATTTATCAATAAATATCTTACCCCCCCACAGGGAATTGTCAAGATTTATGTGCCGGATTCTCCTTTTTTCGCAAAAACTCTTTTATATAATTCTCAGTATATTCAAATAGGAGGTGACAAATGCATATGGAAATAGAATGGAATTTGTTAATGCTCATAGGGATTGTATTTTTACTGGTTGTACAAGTCACGTGCCAAATCATATTGGAACAAAGAATCAGGAAAGCCCTTGTCAAAATGGACAGATATGTAAAATACATATTGGAAGATGGGGAAGGGACAAGTAGTAATATTAATATAGAAGAAACACCTCCAAAGGGATTAGACGAAAGGCAAAAAGAACTCTTGTTGCAGGAAGTATTGGAAGGATTTTTAGCGTAAAAAAATAAATATTACAAAACTTGACAAAAATCTGTAGTCTTGTTATAATGCCAGCGTAACAAATTTGTAACAAATGTAACAAATTATGAATAAAATAACATACAAACGCAATACTCTATAGTAAAGCGTGAATATGGAGGATTATTTATATGAACACTATTTGGAAGAAGCGCATGGTGCAGGGCTCGGCTGTTGCACTTTCACTAATGGCCATGACAACGGTTTCCGTGGTTGGAACCAGAGGTGGCGCGGACACTTCTTTTGCTGGTGGATATCGCACAGCCGGTATCGTTACTACAGTAAGTGGAATGGAAGCAAAGGCATATGCCAATGCGGATGTTCAGAAGTCAGATGTTATTACAGTTGCTACAGCTCAGGTACAAGAACAGAATCCTGAGTGGGCAAATCGTTTGATGGCTAATGTAGACGAATTCTTGTATGTAAGAGCTGCAGCAGACCCGGAGGCTGATATTGTTGGCAAGATGAGAAAAGGGGATGTAGCAGAGGTGACAGGAGATGAGAATGGCTGGTACCAAATCTCATCCGGTAATGTGACAGGCTATGTGGCAGGAGACTACTGTGTGGTTGGTGATGATGCATTTGAACTGGCCGCCAGTGTATGCAAGACTTATGCTAAGGCTAATGAGGGCGGTATTCGAATCCGCTCCGAAGCAAATGCTGATGCCGGAATCCTTACCGTTTTAGCTCAGGGAGATACCATTGAGGTGAATACCGAGGCTGATGAGGTGAGCGGCTGGGTGGCAGTACTTAGCAGTGGAACTACAGGTTATGTAAGCAGTGACTATGTTACTGTATCAATGAATACAGGAAGTGCTATTACCCTACAAGAAGAGCAGGAAGCTATTGCAGCACAGAAGGCACAGGAAGAGGCAAAGAGAAAGCAGGCTGTTGCAACCCAGAATGCGGCAGTTGCAGCAAGCTGCGATGATACAACACTTCTTGCAGCACTGATTCAATGTGAAGCAGGTAATGAGTGCTACGAAGGCCAGGTAGCCGTTGGAGCGGTTGTTGTGAACCGTATGCGTAGCGGTGGATACCCGGGGTCTGTACAGGGCGTTGTATATCAGAGAGGCCAGTTTACACCGGCAGGTTCCGGAAGTGTGGCGGCAGTTGCAGCAGCAGGACCGAAGGCATCTTGTATGCAGGCAGCAGCGGCAGCACTGTCAGGATATGATAACACAGGCGGGGCCCTTTGCTTCAGACCGGTATCCAGCGGTCGAGGCGGTGTGGTGATTGGTAATCACGTATTCTTTTAAGTAAATGATATAGGAGCCAGATGTTTAATCCGGCTCCTATTTTGTTGCGAAAAAAACTGTTGTGATGTAATATAAAGGTAATTTTATAAGTATAATAGTTTTGGAGGTTTAAAATTATGACAGTAGCGATTATTTTAATTGTGATTGTGCTCATTCTGGCGATTTCATGTATCAAGGTTGTGCCCCAGGCACATGCGTTGGTTATTGAGCGTTTGGGGGCATATCTCACCACATGGCAGGTAGGTTTGCATGTTAAGGTTCCTTTTATTGACCGAGTTGCAAAGAATGTGAACTTAAAAGAGCAGGTTGTTGACTTTCCACCACAGCCGGTAATCACAAAGGATAATGTAACAATGCAGATTGATACGGTTGTTTACTATCAGATTACAGATCCTAAGTTGTATTGCTACGGTGTTGAGAATCCGATTATGGCCATCGAGAATTTGACAGCCACAACACTTCGTAACATTATCGGTGATTTGGAACTGGATGAGACATTGACATCCAGAGAGACCATCAACACCAAGATGCGTGCGGCACTTGATGTAGCTACTGATCCTTGGGGTATCAAGGTTAACCGTGTAGAACTTAAGAATATCATTCCACCGGCAGCAATTCGTGACGCCATGGAGAAGCAGATGAAAGCTGAGCGTGAGCGAAGAGAGGCAATCCTGATTGCAGAAGGTGAGAAGAAATCCACCATCTTGATTGCAGAAGGTAAGAAGGAATCCGCTATCCTGGATGCTGAGGCAGAGAAACAGGCACAGATTCTTAAGGCAGAGGCTGTAAAGGAAGCAACCATTCGCCAGGCAGAAGGTGAGGCAGAGGCTATTCTTAAGGTACAACAGGCAAATGCAGAAGGACTTCGCTTCTTAAAAGAGGCAGCACCGGATGACGCAGTATTGCAGTTGAAGAGCTTGGAGGCATTTGCCAAAGCAGCAGACGGCAAGGCAACGAAGATTATTGTGCCATCTGAGATTCAGGGCGTGGCAGGATTGGTGAAATCCATCACTGAGGTGGCAAAAGACGAGAAATAGACGAGGAGATACCAATGAACTTGAAAGGACGGAATTTTTTAAAATTACTAGATTATACACCGGAGGAGATTCGCTATCTTGTGGATTTGTCTGCGGAACTTAAAGCGAAAAAGAAAAACGGGGAGCCCCATGATGTCTTGAAGGGAAAAAACATCGCACTGATTTTTGAAAAAACCAGTACCAGAACCCGTTGCTCATTTGAAGTGGCGGCTCATGACTTGGGAATGCATGTGACATATCTGGATCCGTCAGGTTCCCAGATTGGAAAGAAAGAAAGCATTCCGGATACTGCCAGAGTGTTAGGGCGTATGTATGACGGCATTGAATACCGCGGCTTTGGACAGGAGATTGTGGAGCAACTGGCAGAGTATGCCGGTGTGCCGGTGTGGAACGGACTGACCAATGAATTCCATCCTACCCAGATGATTGCCGATATGTTGACCATCAAGGAAAAGTTCGGTAAGTTTGAGGGAATCAAATTTGTTTATATGGGAGATGCCCGCTATAACATGGGCAACTCCCTTATGGTGACTTGTGCCAAGCTTGGTATGGACTTTGTTGCTTGCACCAATAAGAAGTATTTCCCGGATGAGGGACTGGTTGCCACCTGCCGGGAGATTGCAAAGGAGACGGGAGCTACCATCACTCTCACAGAAGACGTGCAGGAGGGCTGCAGTAATGCAGATGTGATTTATACAGATGTGTGGGTTTCTATGGGCGAGCCCACAGAAGTGTGGGAGGAACGTATCAGGGATCTTTCTCCATATCAGGTGAATGCCAAGGCCATGTTCTTTGCAAAGGATTCCGCAATCTTTATGCATTGCCTTCCGGCTTTCCATGATTTGAACACCACAGTGGGCAAAGAGATTTATGAGAAGTTTGACATTACTGAGATGGAGGTTACAGACGAGGTATTTGAGAGTTCCCAGTCTGTTGTCTTTGACGAAGCGGAGAATCGTATGCACTCCATCAAGGCCATTATGTATGCAACCCTGGGTGGAGACCAGCAATAGACAAAAGGTAAGGAACCATATTCATGTATCAGGAAGAGATTGTGTTGTGTGGAGCCAGCTCCTACACAAAGAAATATTACTTTAATGAGATGTTTTCTTCTCTGCCACAGGGAATACAGGATGAGCTGCATATTATGTGCGTCCTGTTCACGGCGGATGTTGGGGGAGCATTGCAACTGGTTTTCGATGAGGAAGGTCATTTGCAGATGCGCACTCAGACAGAGGAGGATGATATTCTTTATGACGAAATTGGAAGTGTCCTTAAGATTAAGCAAATGCAGCGAGATAAGGAGGAATTGTTCGAGTCCTTGGAAATGTTCTATCGGGTGTTTTGCTTAGGAGAAGATTATCAGGACCAGGAATAAAGGAGACAAGCATATGTTAATGGCGATAGATGTGGGCAATACCAACATTACCATAGGTATATTTCAGGGAGAGACTTTGGAGGGAACCTTCCGTCTGACCACCAGTATACCCAGAACATCAGACGAGTATGGCGTGGCTATCGGCGAGATTTTGGAGACGAACGGCATTGCCAGAAAACAAGTGAAGGATGCCATTATTGCCAGTGTAGTTCCTGCAGTGATGCACTCGCTGGTGAGCGGAGTAATCAAATACTTTGAAATTTATCCGGTGATTGTAGAGCCGGGGATTAAGACGGGAATTAAGATTGTGACGGAGAATCCGAAGCAAATCGGAGCAGACCGAATTGTGGATGCGGCAGGTGCCTATGAACTATACGGAGGACCTGTGCTGGTTCTGGATTTTGGAACAGCTACTACATACGACCTGGTCAGCGCTGAGGGAGCCTTTGTGGCAGGTGTCACGGCACCGGGAGTTCGTATTTCCGCCAAGGCATTGTGGCGGGACGCAGCCAAGCTTCCTGAGATTGAGATAAAGAAACCGGAGCATATATTGGCAAAGGAGACCATATCATCTATGCAGGCAGGTCTGGTGTACGGACAGATTGGTCAGACGGAATATATCGTGAAGCATATGATTGAGGAATCCGGCTACGAGAATGTGAAGGTGGTTGCCACCGGAGGACTAGGTGGAATGATTTCCCAGGAGACCAAATGCATCGATGTGTATGACCCGAATTTGACGCTTCAGGGAATGCGTTTTATCTATAATAAGCAGGGAAGATAGTAGGTACTATATATGACGAATCAGCCAGTGTCGCCATTGCAGATAGGATCTGTGACACTAGAAAATAATTTAATACTAGCACCCATGGCAGGCGTTACCGACCTGCCATTTCGCTTGCTCGCAAAAGAACAGGGCGCAGGCCTTATCTGTATGGAGATGGTGAGTGCCAAAGCCCTACAGTACAACAACAAGAACACATATCAGTTGTTGGAGGTAAATCCACAGGAGCGACCGGTTTCCCTTCAACTTTTTGGTTCGGATCCGGATTGCATCAGCGAGATGGCCAAGAAGATAGAAGAGAAACCTTTTGACATTTTGGATATCAATATGGGCTGTCCGGTGCCAAAGGTGGTAAATAACGGAGACGGTTCCGCATTGATGAAGAATCCAAAGTTGGCAGGCGAAATTCTTCGCAAGACAGTGAAGACCATAAACAAGCCGGTTACTGTTAAAATCAGAAAAGGATTTGATGAGACCTGCGTAAATGCGGTGGAGATGGCAAAGATTGCCGAGGACGCCGGGGTGGCGGCTATTGCCGTTCACGGAAGAACCAGAGAGCAATACTATTCCGGCAAGGCAGATTGGGACATCATTGCACAAGTAAAGGATGCGGTTTCTATTCCTGTCATTGGAAACGGGGATTTATTGGATGCCAGGGATGTGATAGCTATGAAAGAGCAGACGGGTTGCGATGGCTTTATGATTGGACGAGGAGCTCAGGGGAACCCATGGATTTTTCATCAAATTCTCCACTACTTTGAGACGGGAGAGATGATAGGAAAGCCGCCAATGGAAGAGATGGTGGATACAATGCTCCGCCACGCTAAAATGCAAATTGCATTTAAGGGAGATGAACTTTGTGGCATTCGGGAATTCCGAAAGCATGCAGCCTGGTATACCGCAGGATACAAAAATTCTGCCAAGCTTCGGGGTATGATCAATGAGGTGAATACCTACGAACAATTAGAAGAACTATTTCGCATGATGATATAGAAAAGCCCCCTTGTACTGAGGGGGCTTTTGAGTATGCGATTTTTATTGCGCTTTTGTAAAAGTGACAGGGAAAGAAATTCCTTCATAGATCTCAGAAGATTCTTTTGAGTTTTCGGGAAGATCCAACGTAAGGGAATTTTCGCTAAGTTCAATATTGTATACAGAAACCCCATCGTCGGATGTAATGGTCAGAACGTTGTTTTTGGCCTTAAATGTACCGGTAACAGAGGTATCACCCACGAGATCCTTCACATCCAGAGTATCAAACTGGGAGTGGATATTTTCGTTCACGTAATCCTCAATTGACATATCGAAAATTTCTGCAAAAGCATCGTTTGCTTCCTCTCTGCCATAGCCATCATCCTCCAAGTCGTCATATATCATTTCAATCATATAATCGGTTAAGGATGCTTTTAAAGATTCAAGACTGGCTTGCGCAGCTTCCTCATCTAAACACAATTCAACGGTTCCATCCTCCGCAAAAGAAAATACGAAGGTGACATCAAACGGTGCTGAGAAATCCTCCAATTCAGAGCCCATTTCCTCAGACAGTTGATCCCCTAAATTAACCGTCATTGTCCATTTGCCTTCCAGATCTTTTGACTGGTCTTTGCCACCGCAAGCTGTAAAGAGGCCGAGGGCCATTGCCATAACAGCAAGAAGTGCCATTACTTTTTTCATAGTTTTCATTTCATACTCCTCCTCAAATTAAATTGATAAACTATATGAAAATTTTATCTGATATACGGTAGACCGTCAATCTTTTATAATCAAAATGGTGGGCATATTGGCCGACGCAATCAATTGACAAGAGCAGATGAGGAGGTTATAATAATGGTTATTGTGTGATACTCTGCCTAGGGAAGAGCATAAACGGAAAGGTGGAGTTCAATATGACAAATAGGAAGGGTATGAAACCATGGAAAAAAAGAATATCTTAACTTATGAAGGATTAAAAAAATTGGAAGACGAACTGCAGGATTTGAAGGTTGTCAGAAGAAAGGAAGTTGCCCAGAAGATTAAGGAAGCAAGAGAGCAGGGTGACTTGTCTGAGAACGCTGAGTATGATGCAGCGAAAGACGAGCAGAGAGATATTGAAGCTCGTATCGAGGAATTGGAGAAAATTCTGAAGAATGCGGAAGTCGTTGACGAGGAAGAGGTTGATTTGGACAAAATCAACGTAGGCTGCCGAGTTAAGATCTTAGATATGGAATTTGATGAGGAGCTGGAGTATAAGGTGGTAGGTTCCACTGAGGCAAACAGCTTGACAGGTAAGATTTCCAATGAGTCTCCGGTAGGTAGAGCGATTATCGGAGCAAAGATAGGAGATGTAGTTACTGTTGAGACTCCTGCCGGAGATTTACAGTACAAGATTTTAGAGATTCAGAGATCTAATTAGTTTATAAGAGAGCAAGGCTCTCGCACTATATACAAGAGGTAGAATTATCATGGCAAATCAGAACAATGCCCAGGGGAATAACCAGGGACAAGATATCAATCAGTTGCTCAAGGTTCGTCGGGAGAAACTTGCGAATCTTCAGGAAGCAGGACAGGATCCGTTTCAGATAACAAAGTATGATGTGACACATCACACATCGGATGTGAAGGACTTGTACAATGCTCACGAGGAGAAGTTATTGGCAGGCCGCGTGGCTCCCGATACAGAGGGGATGGAAGAGGCAGAAGCGCGAGCTGTGAAGAAACAGGATTACGATGAGCGACGCAACATTATGGACGCGCAGCCGATTCATGTATGCATTGCAGGGCGTATGATGTTTAAGCGGGTGATGGGTAAAGCATCTTTCGCTAATATTCAGGACTTAAAGGGCAATATCCAGATTTATGTGGCAAGGGATGCCATTGGCGAGGAACTCTATGCAACCTTTAAGAAATCAGATATCGGAGATATTTGGGGCATTAAGGGATTTGCGTTCCGCACTATGACAGGAGAAGTATCCATCCATGCTCAGGAGATGACACTTCTCACCAAGTCATTGCAAATTTTACCTGAGAAATTCCATGGTTTGACAGATACAGATATGCGTTATCGCCAGAGATACGTGGACTTGATTATGAATCAGGAGAGCAAGGAAGTGTTCGTTAAGCGCTCTCAGATTCTCAAGGAGATTCGTAACTTCCTGGCAGGCAGGGACTTTATGGAAGTGGAGACACCTATGCTTGTATCCAACGCAGGCGGTGCAGCAGCTCGTCCATTTGAGACACATTACAATGCTTTGGATGAAGATGTTAAGCTTCGTATTTCTTTGGAATTGTATCTGAAGAGATTGATTGTAGGTGGCTTGGAGCGAGTATATGAGATTGGTCGTGTGTTCCGTAACGAGGGTGTAGATACGAGACACAATCCGGAATTTACTCTTATGGAGTTATATCAGGCATATACAGATTACGAAGGTATGATGGAACTTACAGAGTCCATGTTCCGTTATTTGGCAGAGACTGTTTGTGGTTCTACTAAGATTACTTACCAGGGAACAGAGATTGACCTTGGAAAGCCATTTGAGCGCCTGACAATGACAGAGGCTGTCAAGAAATATGCCGGCGTTGATTTTGATGAGGTTGCTGATGATGCAGCGGCTAAGGCCTTGGCAGATGAGCGTCATATCGAGTACGAAGATCGTCATAAGAAGGGAGATATCCTAAATCTCTTCTTTGAGGAATATTGCGAGCACGAGCTGGTACAGCCAACCTTTATTATGGATCATCCAATCGAGATTTCTCCGCTTACCAAGAAGAAGCCGGAGGATCCAAGCAAGGTAGAGCGTTTTGAGTTGTTTATCAACGGATGGGAAATGTGTAATGCATACTCTGAGTTGAATGACCCAATCGATCAGCGTGAGCGTTTCGCAGCCCAGGATGCCAATGCGGCAGCAGGGGATGACGAGGCAGAGCACACAGATGAAGATTTCTTGAATGCTTTGGAAATCGGTATGCCGCCAACAGGTGGTATCGGTTATGGTATCGATAGATTGGTGATGCTGTTGACAGACTCTGCAGCGATCAGGGATGTTTTGTTGTTCCCGACGATGAAGAGTTTGGATAAATAAAGCCAGTGTTTATCGGGCTTTGCAGACTTTTTAGTCTCGAGATTATGCAAATATTATGCAAAGTTTGCAGAATGTATGGACCACTTTCAAGTGTAGACTTGGGAGTGGTCTTTTTGCGTTTGTGGGTCAGGAGGATAAAATAATTTCAATGAAGATAGGGTTTGTACATAAAAATATGTTGCGAGGGAATCCTGGGACTGAAAAGTGCAACC
>JAQXIY010000007.1 GCA_029008035.1 Lachnospiraceae bacterium | reverse complement strand
TCGAAGAGCTTAAGAATGTTAAGAAGGTAGTAGTAGAGACAGCTGACGCTGAAATCGCTGCTGCTGGTGTTAACTTAGAGTACGAAGTTGGTACAATGATCGAGATCCCAAGAGCTGCTCTTACAGCTGATGAGATCGCTACAGAAGCTGATTTCTTCTGCTTCGGTACAAACGACTTGACTCAGATGACATTTGGATTCTCTCGTGACGATGCTGGTAAGTTCTTGGATGCTTACTATGATGCTAAGATCTTCGAGAACGATCCATTTGCTAAGTTGGATCAGAACGGTGTTGGTAAGTTGATGGAGACAGCTATCAAGCTTGGTAAGCCTGTTAATCCTAACCTTCACATCGGTATCTGTGGTGAGCATGGTGGAGATCCTTCATCAGTTGAGTTCTGCCACAAGATTGGTCTTGACTATGTGTCATGTTCACCATTCCGTGTGCCGATCGCAAGACTTGCTGCAGCACAGGCTGTAATTAATAACAAGTAATTATTGCATTCGTGCATAACATTATCGCCCCGCCATCTGGCGGGGCGATTTTTTGTGCCATTAGGGACGGATACTAATGGCACCCAGGTCTGTCCCCAATGGCTCAAGATAGTCGGCTGCCAGAGCCGTTCCTGCTTGTTTTTGGAACAAACGAGGCATAAAAAGATAAAATCGCCGTATATGCCCCGAGGATTAGAACTGTTGGAGTCCAAGTTAGTACTTATCGGGGCACAGGGAAAAATGGACTTGTATGCCCCGTGGAGAAGAGGTGAAGTAATCGGAATGAGTGCTTGGCGGGGCATAAAATAACATAATCGACCATCATACCCCGCTAGACGAATGTGAGAACATCAGAGTATGAGCACATCGGGGTGTGTGTGCAAAAAAAAGTACATATATGCCCCGTTTTGAATATTCTTGTGCGTCCTCCAGCGGCTTAAGAGGAATCGGAATATATCCCGCCAGTTACAATATAGAATATAATGTACACATTATATATTGGAAAAAATCATATATTCTTGTATAGTAGAATAAGCAAATAAATGTCGCCTCCTGTTTGATGGGAAATGACACTATGATAAAAGGAAAAGAGGAAAATATGAATATCGAAAAAATGTTAGAAATCAGTGATTGCCCTTTATGTGATGGTGGTGGACTGCTAGAAGAGGAAAGTGGTTGTGGTTATTATGTGATGTGTCTGGAATGCGGCTGTCGCTCCGTAACCATTGATTTTCATTCAGAAGAAGAACGACTGGATGCCGCCAAAAAGACAGTTATGCTTTGGAATACCGGGAAAGTAATATCAAGTAGCCCCGGTGAATGATATGGTTGAGCAATGGATGATACGGGGAAATGTGTTGCTTTTTAAACACACCTGTAACTCATAACTACCAAACACTATCCACCAGTTCTTGACAATATTCCAGGGAAAACGAACTATCCTGATTGCGGATTTCGTTTTCCCTGGCTAACTGTTCAGAGTAATTCTCCAATGGATAAACGGTCACACCATTAACCCCCGAGGTTACATGAGATACCAGGGGAACAACCCCGTGATTATCAATCACAACCTTATCATGAGCATCTTTAACCAAAGTGACCTTGGCCATGCCTCCCACCATACGGTTGGCAATCCCGGCACCAGAGTCACTGGTCCAATTCACAAAATTACCAAGAGAATAGTAAACCAGCATATCTCCAACCTGTTCTATGGGGCCGATGACATGTGGATGCGTGCCAAGAACCAGGTCAACTCCGTGGTCGGCAAAGATGTTTGTCCATTTTTGTTGCATGGTATCTGCTCCCAGATAATACTCTGTTCCCAGTGGGGGCATACGATGGTAAAATCTGCTTCGGTCTCAGCCCTTTCGATATCGGCAATCACCCTGTCTTCTGAAAGATAATCAACGGCATAAGGCATATCAGATGGCAAAGCAATTCCATTGGTTCCATAGGTATAATTTAAAATGGCAATGCGCATACCATTTTTTTCGACGATGTAAATGTTATCCGCACTTTCTTGACTGTCGTGAATCCCCAGCACACCCATATCGGGATAGTTTTCCCGCCAATTCGCGATACAATTACGAATGCCGGCTCCACCTCGATCCAAAGCATGATTCGTTCCGTGACAAATCACATCAAAACCCGCATCAACCAGAGCGTCTGCCATTTCGTAAGGCGCATTAAAGGCAGGATATCCGCCCACCCCAATTTCTTCTCCTCCGATAATAACCTCTTGATTTACCAATGCCAGGTCAGCTTCACCAATCAATGCTTTTGTATTGGCAAAGAGGGCATCATAGTTGTAACAATCATCTTCTTGCTTGGCGGCTGCTTCCACTCGGTCGTGAAGTAAAATATCGCCTACCATAATCAGAGTCAGTTCTTTCGGCTTTTCTTGCTCTTGAGCATCGGAGTTTGCGGATTGCTGTGCCTCTTTCTTGGATTGGGCATCCTGAGATGTGGCTTCTGTCCCTTTATCTGTGGCAGAGCCGGTTGCACCGCACCCTGTAAAGCAGAAGATGATGCCGATTTGAATGGCTAGGATGAGGGGGATTCCTGCAACAAAATACCAATGTTTGGTTTTGTGGCGAAAAGCATACATCCCAAGCCACGCCCCAATAGATCCGCCTAAGATAGCAGAAAAAAACAATGTTTTTTCGGGAATGCGCCATGCTCCTTTTCGCGCTTTTGCCTTATCAATTCCCATCAAACCGAAGGCCAGAATATTCATTGCTGTCAAATATATCAATATGATTTTCATTACTGTTTACCCAATTTCTTTAGCAAATATCTCTTGCGGTATTTCAATTCTACATACTTTAGTACCCTATTGTAGTAGAGGGGATTTGCAGCTCCGCCAATTACCCCTACAATGGGTAGACTCTGTATAAACTTTGCTACCATAATGTCGGTGGCAAAAGCATTCGCTGTCTTTGCCATTTGGACGGAAAGGGTTTGCACGTCGGGAATGATATGAGTGTGCTGTTCCATATAGTTGTCAATCTCTCTGTTTGCCTTTACCCATTCACGGCCTGTTAACATTGGTGTCTCCATAAGCTTTAGAATAAATAGCCTCTCCTCGGGAGCCTCATAATCAAAGCCGTACTGGATAGAAGTTTCATACACACCTCGCAGTAGCATACCTACCCAGAGTACAATGTCCGGCAAACCGATTCCCAAAACACCCAGGCCGATTCCCTCCACGGAAGTTAGAACCGTGTTCAAAGCGTGGCCAAACTGAGCATCTTTTTTCATGGAGAACAGTTGGCGACGTCCGCCTTTTATATCCATGGCGTAGTCCTTTACCTTGAAGTCTTGCTTTTTGGCTTCTTTGTTGTAGGTTTTGTCTATGATTATGTCTCCCTTTTCAAAGGTGATTTCAAAGGCCTTTTGAAAGCCTTTTCGGATACCGTCGCTAACCTTTGGCGGGATTTTTTCCTCCAGTTCTTTTTTCCAGGGTGTGGGCTTCTTGCTCTGGGCCTGGGTTCTGAATTTTGCCTCTTCTTTGTACAATCTCGCCAACTCTTTTTCCAAAGCATTTTGGGTGGAGCGAAATAAACGCATATGATTACCTCCTTACTTAAGGTGCAACCCATTGGTCATCAATACCATCGTGTTTCCATTGGTTCTGATCATCGGAGTAACTATCTACCATCAGATATTGGAATTTGCTGGTGGTTTTTAAGGCGTCATAGATGTATCTCAGCTGTACACGAGTTCTGTTCTTGGTAGGGGAACCCGGTTCGCCCAAAAACACCTCATCCGTAGTTTCGTCATACAGGGAAATTGTCACGTAATGTCCGGGTATGTTTTTCCAAAAGGTATCGTCGTTGGCACTGCAAACCAGCACCACAGCAGACTTGCAGTTCTTGATTTGTTCTTGAAACTCTTCATAACTGGCCGGCTTGTAATACACGTCGCATTGGAATCCCATTTTCTGAAGAAGCACCTTCATATTGCCCCAATCGATAGCTGCATTTTTCCTGGCAGGTGCATATCCTGTCACTTCCATGGCATACTCGTAGACATCCAGAGGAGAACACTCGTAGTCGGAGAACGTGCTGTATAGGTTGGCTATGCAACAAAAACCACATCCGAAGGAACCGAAGTATTGTCCCTTGGCATATTCCATGCACCATTCCCCGGACCAGGTGATTCCTTTTGTCCAAGATTTGGGCCCCTGCAAAAAGGTATAGACATTGTCTTCTGACAGCTCCGGAGCGTAAGCAAGAATCTCGCCGCTGGCAATCATTTCATCGTATTTAAATAATTGCGCCGAAATCCCTGCATAGGAGTGGTTTTGGGACGGAGGCTCTTTTAGCCCGGCCCTAATCAATATTTGATTGGCTTCATTTTGTATTTCTGTGCGGAAGAGCAACACCAAGACGATAAGAATAAGTGTGACAATTCCGCTGATTTTATCTTTTTTGTTCATAGGGATATCATAGCACATTTTTGTTTGGGTGAGGTTATATTTCGCCCTATGTGTTTGGAAAAATCCAAGATGTCATACAAAGTGGAGAAACCACTTGAATTTCATAGAATGAACAAAATGTATGGAAATTGTAGATTTTCTTTGCTATAATCCATCTTACATTTGATGGAAATTCTATTGTCCCTGCATTCTGGCAGGGCGGAGCGTATTTGGTTGTCGCCGGATACATTTCCCAGAAGAGATGATTGTGCATATGATTAGAAGTCTTGGAACAAGCTGGAAATTACCTATAGGTTGCAAGGAGGCGGTGGACTTGACTGTCGCGTAATATTTGAAGGGGGTATTTTTATGCCTATAATATGGTTTTACGGGGGAAATTTGATATATCCAAATATCCCCGTAATATCGTGCACCAAATGGGCAATGCAGAAGGTGACATTACGGGGAAAACATCAGATTGCGTAAATATCCCCGTAGAATGTCGGAGATATTGGTGGACATTGCTAGTTCTATTACGGGTAGAAGAATAGTTTGTCAGAATGTACCCGTAAGACATTTGATTTGCTCCTAAATTAGATATGTTTCGCTACGGGTAATGAACGCATTTCTCAAATTTTGCCCGTAAACTACAAAATCATAACCCCAAAAATCAAAGGGATATACGGGCAAATTCGCACATTTGAGTTAATAACCCGTACAAAGAAAAATAGAAAGGCGCAAAATGAAAGAATTATTGGAAAAACTGAAAGCAAAGAGGGATTACTATTGCAAAATTGAACAATTGGCGGAACAATCACTAAGTAAAAACAAGCGAGAAGGATATCTTCAGGTGTCCCGTTCCAACGGTGTCATTCAATACTATGTGAGAGGCAAGGAAGAGAAAGGAAAAGGTACTTATCTCCCAAAATCCCAGCGCAGTATTGCAGAAGAAATCGCGCAACGGGATTACGACCGGCAAGTTATGAAGTGTGCCAATCAATGGCAGCGGTGGGCGAAGCGAACCATTCAAACAATGCCACAAATCCAACTGGCAGATATCTATGACAAATCCCAAGGTCGAAAACCTCTTATCACCCCCTACGAAATTTCCAACAATGATTACATAGCCCAGTGGGAAGCCGTACCTTATCAGGGCAAGCCATTCGCCTCGGATTCCCCGGAAATCTACACGGAGCGTGGAGAGCGAGTTCGCTCCAAATCCGAAAAAATGATTGCGGACAAACTATATATGCTGGAGATTCCCTATCGCTACGAATATCGGGTCTATCTGAAAAACTTTGGCACCATCTATCCGGATTTTTTGCTGCTCAATAAATTCACACGAGAAGAAGTCATTCTGGAGCACTTTGGCATGATGGACAATCCTGATTATGCAGAAAAAGCCATCAGGAAAATGAATCAATATGCCCGAAATGGATTTGTCCTGGGCAAAAATTTTCTTGCTACCTTTGAAACCACTGACACACCTATGGATTTAAGAGTTTTGGAGAAAATGGTAACAGATTTGATATAATGTGTAGAATCTGCTATGCTAGTTCAAGCATAAACACAGCCGAAATCTATTGTCTAATTGGAAACTTTTGTATATACTAGAACCGTTGTAAATATTTGTCAGGAGTTGGATGCGATGGCAGAACTAACATTAAAAGGTAAAACAATTCTTCTGGGAGTGACAGGCAGCATTGCGGCGTATAAGATTGCGTCCCTTGCCAGTGATCTGAAGAAGCTGGGGGCAGATGTTCATATCATGATGACCAAGAACGCCACCAATTTCATCAATCCCATTACCTTCGAGACCTTGACGGGAAACAAATGTCTTGTGGATACGTTTGACCGCAATTTTCAGTTTTCCGTGGAGCATGTGTCTCTGGCCAAAATGGCGGATGTTGTGATGATTGCTCCTGCTACGGCAAATGTAATCGGTAAGCTTGCCAATGGCTTGGCAGACGATATGCTTACCACAACAGTGATGGCATGCAAGTGCAAGAAATTCATTTCACCGGCCATGAACACTAACATGTTTGAGAACCCAGTGGTGCAGGATAACCTTGCCAAATTGGAAAAGTATCAGTATGAGGTGATTGAACCGGCTAGTGGCTACCTTGCATGCGGAGATACCGGAGCCGGTAAAATGCCGGAACCGGAGGTACTGCTTTCCTATATTTTGCGAGAATGTTGCCTAGAAAAGGATATGCTTGGCAAACGGGTGCTGGTTACAGCGGGGCCTACCCGGGAGGCTATAGACCCGGTGCGTTATATCACCAATCATTCCTCCGGGAAAATGGGCTATGCCATTGCGGAGATGGCCATGCTTCGCGGGGCGGATGTAACTCTTGTCAGCGGACCTACTGCCCTACAACCACCTATGTTTGTGGACTTTGTGCCGGTGGTTTCTGCAGAGGAAATGTTTCAAGAGGTAGTCTCAAGAGCAGAGCAGCAGGACATCATCATCAAGGCGGCAGCAGTGGCGGATTACCGTCCTTCCATCGTATCAGATCAGAAGATGAAGAAGTCTGATGATGAGATGAGCCTTTCTTTGGAGCGAACAACAGACATTCTGGCCTATCTTGGTCAGCGCAAAATTCCGGGACAATTCCTTTGTGGATTTTCCATGGAGACGGAGAATGTGCTGAGTAATTCAAGAATGAAGTTGGAAAAGAAGCATCTGGATATGATTGCCGCCAACAGCCTTCGGCAGGAGGGGGCAGGCTTTGCCGGAGATACGAATATTCTGACGTTGATTACTCAGGATGGGCAGAGAGAACTCACACTGATGAGTAAGAAGCAGGCTGCCATGGAACTATTAACTGAGATTCTCTCAATACAACAAAGTAAATAGCAAAGAGAATCGTTCAACACCGTAATGTACCCTGAATAGGGACAGGAACAAGGAGGAACAACAATGAAAACTAAGAAACTATCAACTACGCAAATTACCATTCTGGGACTGATGATTGCTATTCTGATTCTGATGTCTTACACCCCACTGGGATATCTCAACATCGGACCACTTGCCATCACCTTTAACATGATTCCGGTAGCTATTGCAGCCGTTGCCTGTGGACCTGTAGGTGGCCTGATTGTAGGTGCTGTCTTTGGTCTTACAAGTTTTGGTCAGTGCATTGGTATCGGAGGCGTTAGTGCTATGGGAGCAACGCTCTTTAGCATCAGCCCGGTGTTAGCATTTATTCAGCGATTCGTCCCACGAATCTTGGATGGTTTGCTTTTAGGATACATCTTCAAAGGTGTTAGAAAGGCCACACAGAAGACTTCTGTTGCCAGCTTTGTCACAGGATTTTTTGCAGCATTTTTGAACACTCTGTTCTTTATGACAGCACTTGTCCTACTCTTCGGCAACACAGAGTATGTTCAGGGCTTAATCGGCGGCAAGAACATTATTATCTTTGTCTGCACTTTTGTGGGCATCAACGCTGTGTGCGAGATGATTTCTTCCACACTTTTGACAGGCATCATTGTTATGGCTTTGAAAAAGGCCCGCTTGATTTTACAAGACTAATTAAAATACAAAAAATTATTGCGGAGGGTGTTCTCAACCCTCCGCGTTTTTGATATAGTGGGAGATAGAAAAAACGGGAGCGCTTAGGAGGGACAAAAGATGAAAAAATGGAAACGTGGTGTCTGCATACTGCTGATTGCAATGCTGGTTCTACCATTGATAATGCCTATGGGGACTGGGGTTGTTCACGCAGAGACACGGGAAACTGAGGAAACATCCGGTGTCAGTGGGAATGACAGCATTGATAGTTTTCTTACCAAGATAGGGGAAGGAAATTATAGTTACAATGCGGATGTTAATACCATTACTCTACAAAACAATGTTGAAATAATTGGAGGCGTGTTCTTGGAACAAATCCCGGATACGCTGACGCTGGACTTGAACGGGAAAACCATGACCCTATTATCGGAATCCGAAGAGTATGCTAGAGGGGGTATTACGGTTAATTACGACGCAGATTTTGCCATCACAAATTCCGGAATCATCACCACGCAATACAGGTTTCCTATCATATTTGTCAATGGTGGAGATTTTCGGATGTTAAAGAGCGGTAATCCTGCATCGGCAGTAGGAGACTATGCAGCTGGGGTTCCTGCACTGGAAATGTCCTGTATATACCCGGAGAGTGTAAGTTACTATTCCGATGCGCTCCAGATTAGCAATGAAAAACTTGACGACGGAACTGTCATACGAGCAAACGCATATATTGAAGATGCTTATATTTCAAGTGAGGGCGGAGGCGGTGTGTCTTTCTATGGGGGCACGCTGCAAATTGACTCTGCCACTATCTCAGCTACGAAAGATGCCATTCACAACAATTCAACTTTGTCACAGGATATTCTGACAGTTAGAGGTGGTACATACACTTCTCTGGAGAATAAAGCGCTGGTAATCACACCCAGCCAGTTAGATGGACAGTTAGAAGCTGTATTTGGCCAGACTTATTTAAGTGGCGGAAGTTATCATGGACAAACAGGTGGTATTAGTTGTGACACCAGCAATTTATTCATTACAGGACCCATCAGTGTGGATACGGTAAACAATACCGGAATAGCTGCTTGGGACAGCAGTATTGTTGTCAAAGATACGCAGTCACAAATCACAGGGAATTCCAATGGAATGTACGCTGAAAACTGTGACATTTATATAGCAGGTGGAACTTATGCCAGCAATGGTGTAGGTATTTGGATTAAGAACTGCGGGATTGACATTTTAGGTGGAACTTTCCAGGGACCAAAATACAGCGGATTGTATGTTGACGAGGACTGCGATGTCTATATTTCAGGGGGCGAATTCAGCGGTAATTTCGGCCTGGATACATGGAAAAACAGTGGAACAGTTGGACCCAAAGTCTATGTATACGGAGGTAATTTTGAGGGCAAGACCTGCGGTATCCGCATGCACGACAGCCTTCTTGATATGACAGATGCCACTGTTTTGGGCGAGAATGCAGAGGGAGCCTATTTGGAAGACACGGATATGTATCTGAGGGGCGGAAACTTTGAGGGAAGTTATGCTCTGAAATTTGCGGCATTTTTGGACGAGAACGAAACAGCTCACACCAAAGCTTATCTGTTATTGGGAGAGGACGGAGAAAATCATCTCCAGCTTGTGTCGCGAAATGAAAACAACAGCGCCTTTTGGATTGTCAATCAGAACAGTTTTGATATTTTCCAAATATCCAAGGCATTGAACGGATCCGTGAGTTGGGCATATTCCGGCCAGGCATTTGAAATGGTTGACGCCGCATCCGGTGATGGAAGTTATTGGATAACCAATGATTCCAACCCGGAGTCTTATCTTTCTTACCCGGACACCCAAGCTGTTTCGTATGGGGTGAACTATGTGAACGCAGAAGACACCATGGGCAACGAGAGGAATCCGCAATATGTGCAGGCAGGACAGACATATCCACTATATAACATCTACAAAGAGGGAGCATATTTTGTGGGTTGGTATACAGAGCCGGAATTTGTAAATGAAGTGACACAGATATCCTGTCCCACATCAGATGTTACTCTATATGCAAAATTTGCCCAGGAAGACAGAAATCAAAAACAAACTATGAACATCTCTTTTGACAGGGAGATATCTATGAGTTGTGTGGAAACAACACCGTTTGTACCTGCGGTTAATATTTTGACCGGCAATCAGGATAGCGCCATTGTATATACCGTGAGCAACCCGGATGTTGCCAAGATTACTTCGGATGGAAAGGTTCAGCTTACCGGTAAAACCGGAACCACTTGTCTGATGGGCCATATTCCGGGAAATGAACAGTATTTCTCAAAAGATTTCGATATTTTCCTGCGAGTGGACAAGCAGCAGGCAGTAATTAAATATACAGTTCCGTCTGATATTATGCCTTCCACGAAAGACCTGACATTCCAGGCAAAAGTGACCAACACCAACGGGGCACCCCCGGGGAAATTGAGTTATTTGAGTTCAAATACTGTTGTGTTGGAAGTGGATGAAAATGGAAAATTAATTCCTCACAAGAGTGGAGAATCCACAATTATTATTCAAATGGATGAGACAGATAACTGTAAAGCGGATGTGGTAAGATTCAATGTAACAGTGAAGCCGGAGGTGGTGTACAACATTCAATTTAACAAAAATGGTAACAGCCTGTCAGGCACATTTTCCACAATGAAAAATTGTTCTTACGGAACCAGTTATAAACTCCCCACTACCAGTACCAAGAAGAGGGGGTATTACCTGACATGGAACACCAGAGCGGATGGCAAGGGCACATCTTATAATGCCGGGGCTTCTGTCAAAGGGTTGACCAAAACAAATAAAGCCACCGTAACGTTGTATGCTGTGTGGAAAAAGGCAAAATATACCATTACGTACAACTTGAACAGTGGCACCAATAATAGTAAGAATCCTGCATATTACTATGTAACCAGCAACACCATAACCTTGCAGAATCCAAGTCGAAAGGGTTATACCTTCTTAGGATGGTACAAAGACAGCAAATACACAACCCGCGTAAAGGAGATAACAAAGGGATCCGCAGGCAATCTGACATTGTATGCGAAATGGAGTGCCAACAGGTATTCGGTGAAGTTCAACGGAAACGGAAGTACCAGCGGAACAATGGCCAATGAAGACTTTGTATATAATGCCGGTGCCAAAGCATTGACTGCCAATACGTACAAGCGAAAGGGATATACATTCCTGGAATGGAACACCAAGGCAGACGGAAGTGGAAAAGCATATGCAAATAAAGCGGCCGTGAGAAATCTCACATATAGCGCCAATGGTGTAGTAAATCTGTATGCTCAGTGGAAAAAGGTGAAATATACCATTACCTACAACTTGAACAGTGGCACCAATAACAGTAAGAATCCTACATATTACTACGTAACCAGCAATACCATAACCTTGCAGAACCCAAGTCGAAAGGGATATACTTTCTTAGGATGGTACAAAGACAGCAAATATAAAACTCGCGTAAAGGAGATAACAAAGGGGTCTGCAGGCAATGTGACGTTATATGCGAAATGGAGTGCCAATAAGTATTCTGTGAGGTTCAACGGTAACGGAAGCACCAGCGGAACAATGGCCGATGAAACCTTTGTATATAATGCTGCAGCAAAATCACTGACAGCAAATGGGTTTAAGAGAACGGGATATACATTTATCGGATGGAATACCAAGGCGGATGGCAGTGGCACAGCTTATACGGATAAAGCTTCTATCAAGAATCTGACGTATAAAGCAAATGCTGTGATAAATCTGTATGCTCAGTGGAAAAAGGTGAAATATACCATTACCTATAATGTAAATGGTGGAACCAACAACAGTGGCAATCCGGCGTATTACTATGTGACTAGCAGTACCATTACACTGAAGAACCCTACTCGAAGCGGTTACAAATTCTGTGGATGGTATAAAGACAGTAAATTTTCCAGTCCCGTAAAGGAGATTACAAGAGGATCTGTGGGCAATAGAATCTTGTATGCTAAATGGAAAAAATTATAATAATATATTAAAAAACTTATTGCGGAGGGTGTTCTCAACCCTCCGCATTTTTGATATAGTAGTAAATGGTAAATAAAAGACTATGGGAGGATACCAGTATTATGCCAAAGAGAACAGACATTAACAAAGTATTAATCATTGGTTCAGGTCCAATCGTCATTGGACAGGCCTGCGAATTTGACTATTCTGGAACACAAGCTTGTAAAGCTTTGAAGAAGCTGGGATATGAGATTGTCCTTGTGAATTCCAATCCGGCAACGATTATGACGGACCCTGAGACAGCGGATGTGACTTATATCGAACCGCTGAATGTAAATCGTCTTGAGGAGATTATTGCCAAGGAGCGCCCGGATGCCCTTTTGCCTAACTTAGGTGGACAGTCAGGACTAAACCTTTGCTCTGAGCTGTATCAGGCAGGTATCCTTGACAAATACAATGTACAGGTTATCGGTGTTCAGGTTGACGCTATCGAGCGTGGTGAGGATCGTATAGAGTTTAAGAAGACCATGGATTCTTTGGGCATTGAGATGGCTCGCAGTGAGGTGGCTTACTCTGTAGAGGATGCCCTTGCCATTGCTGACAAACTGGGATATCCGGTGGTACTGCGCCCGGCATACACTATGGGTGGCGCAGGCGGTGGCCTAGTGTACAACAAAGACGAACTCAAGACCGTTTGTGCCAGAGGTCTTCAGGCCAGTCTGGTTGGTCAGGTTTTGGTAGAGGAGTCCATCTTAGGATGGGAAGAGTTAGAGCTTGAGGTGGTTCGTGACAGCGAGGGCAATATGATTACTGTCTGCTTTATCGAGAACATCGATCCTCTTGGCGTGCACACAGGTGACTCTTTCTGTTCCGCACCAATGCTTACCATTTCAGAGGAGTGTCAGAAGCGTCTTCAGGAGCAGGCATACAAGATTGTGGACAAGGTACAGGTGGTTGGTGGAACCAATGTACAGTTTGCCCACGACCCGGTGTCCGATCGTATTATTGTAATAGAGATTAATCCCCGTACGTCCCGTTCCTCTGCCTTGGCATCCAAGGCTACCGGCTTCCCAATTGCGCTGGTTTCTGCAATGCTGGCAGCAGGCTTGACCTTAAAGGATATTCCGTGTGGCAAGTATGGCACTCTAGATAAGTATGTGCCTGACGGCGATTACGTGGTAATTAAATTTGCCCGCTGGGCCTTCGAGAAGTTTAAGGGTGTTGAGGATGCGCTTGGCACACAGATGCGCGCTGTCGGAGAGGTTATGAGCATTGGTAAGACCTACAAAGAAGCTTTCCAGAAGGCTATCCGCAGTTTGGAGACCGGTCGCTATGGTCTTGGCCATGCCAAAGATTTTGATACCCTTTCCAAGGAAGAATTGCTCAGTAAATTAATCACCCCATCCTCAGAGCGTCACTTTATTATGTATGAGGCACTTCGCAAGGGTGCTACGATACAGGAGATTTTCGATATCACTAAGGTAAAGTACTACTTCATTGAGCAGATGAAGGAGCTGGTAGAAGAGGAAGAGACTTTGCTTAAAAGCAAGGGCAGTTTGCCGGCAGATGATTTGTTGGTGCAGGCTAAGAAGGATGGATTCTCTGATAAATATTTGAGCCAGATTCTGGAGATTTCCGAGGAGGATATCCGCAATCGCCGTATTGCTTTGGGCGTGGAAGAGGCTTGGGAAGGTGTTCATGTGTCCGGCACCGAGAATAGCGCTTACTATTACTCTACCTATAACGCAGAGGATAAGAACCCTGTCTCTGATAACAAGAAGATTATGATTTTAGGGGGCGGCCCTAACAGAATCGGTCAGGGTATTGAATTTGACTACTGTTGCGTTCACGCGGCTTTGGCACTGAAGAAGCTGGGCTTTGAGACTATTATCGTCAACTGTAACCCGGAGACCGTTTCTACAGATTACGATACATCTGATAAGCTCTACTTTGAGCCACTTACATTAGAGGATGTTTTAAGCATTTACAACAAGGAGAAGCCACTTGGTGTGATTGCACAGTTCGGCGGACAGACACCTTTGAATCTGGCAGCTGATTTGGAGAAGAATGGTGTTAAGATTCTTGGCACTTCTCCGGCAGTCATTGATTTGGCAGAGGACAGAGACCTCTTCCGTGAGATGATGGATAAGTTGGAGATTCCAATGCCGGAAGCAGGTATGGCAACAACTGTTGATGAGGCAGTGGAGATTGCCAACAAGATTGGTTACCCGGTAATGGTTCGTCCGTCATACGTACTTGGTGGACGTGGTATGGAAGTTGTTTATGATGATACGGCAATGGCTGATTATATGAAAGCAGCCGTTGGCGTGACACCTGACCGCCCGATTTTGATTGACCGTTTCTTAAACAACGCATTAGAGTGCGAGGCAGATGCTATCAGCGATGGCACACACGCTTTCGTTCCTGCTGTTATGGAGCACGTGGAACTTGCAGGTGTGCACTCCGGTGACTCTGCCTGCATCATTCCTTCTGTCCATATTTCGGAAGAGAACGTGGCCACCATTAAGGAATACACCAGAAAAATTGCCGAGGAGATGCATGTCCGCGGTTTGATGAATATGCAGTATGCCATCGAGAATGGCAAGGTATATGTGCTTGAGGCCAACCCAAGAGCATCCCGTACGGTTCCGTTGGTATCTAAGGTGTGCAATGTTCGCATGGTGCCAATCGCAACCGATATTATCACCAGCGAACTGACAGGAAGACCGTCACCGGTACCGGCTCTTAGTGAGCAGGATATTCCATACTACGGTGTGAAGGAGGCAGCTTTCCCATTCAATATGTTCCAGGAGGTTGACCCAATTCTCGGACCGGAGATGCGCTCCACAGGAGAAGTTCTTGGACTGTCTCCATCCTACGGTGAGGCATTCTTCAAGGCACAGGAGGGCGTGGGGGCCAAGCTTCCAATGTCCGGTAAAGTCTTAATGTCTGTGAACCGCAAGGACAAGGAAGAGATTGTAGACCTTGCCAAGAGATTTGCAGAGAATGGCTTTGAAATTGTGGCTACAGGAACCACCTGTGATTTGATTAACCAGGCCGGCATCAAGGCAGACAAGATTAAGAAGCTATATGAGGGTCGTCCAAATGTATTGGATGCCATTACTAACGGTGACTTTGCTTTGATTATCAATTCCCCAAGCGGTAAGGAGAGTGTTCACGATGACAGTTACCTCCGCAAAGCGGCAATCAAGACCAAGACACCATATATGACTACCATTGCTGCAGCAAAGGCAACCATCGAAGGTATCGAGTACTTGAAGAACAATCCTTCCTGCGAGATTAAGTCTTTGCAGCAGTTGCACAGTGAAATCAAAAATAAATAACCTTTTTTGAAAATTTAACCCCTAGGGGGGCTTGTGTGCCACTATTTTCCTCTGCTATAGTAAAGTACGAAATGGAATTCCAAGTATTTTACGATGATTGAGGTGCATAATCGCAATCTATCATTTTCAAATCTAACACAGTGGTGTAGGAAACATTATCACGGCTGGGGTACTTCCGGCGCGGTCGGTGCTTAGCCGGTGCGCAAAGCAGCGGGTTAGTACCGCTACCGGCGTCCGGGTAGCGCAAGCGTGCCCATGCTGTGATATATGTTTGTCTACACCACGGCAGATATATTGAGGGAGGAAAATAATAATGCATATGGCAGACGCGTTGCTCTCACCGGCAGTGGCAGGAACTATGTATGTGGCTTCGGCAGGTGTGGCAGCATATTCAATTAAGAAGATTAGAGAAGAGGACGACAATAAGAAAGTTCCGGTGATGGGTGTAATGGGGGCTTTTGTGTTTGCAACACAGATGCTGAATTTCACCATTCCCGGTACAGGTTCATCAGGACATCTTTGTGGAGGCATGTTGCTTTCTGCATTGTTGGGACCTTACGCAGGATTCTTAACTATGATAGGAGTGTTACTGATACAGGGACTGTTCTTTGCCGACGGCGGATTATTGGCATTGGGGGCTAACATTTGGAATATGGCATTCTATGGATGCTTTATAGGCTCTATGCTCATCTGGCGTCCAATGATGAAAAAAGGGGCCGGCAAAGCCAAGATTATTGCAGCTTCCGTATTGGGATGTGTGTTGACTCTTCAGCTAGGAGCTTTCTCTGTTACCCTTGAGACTTTGGCATCCGGTATCACGGAATTGCCATTTGGTATCTTTGTGGCAACGATGCAGCCAATTCACTTGGCAATCGGGGCAGTGGAAGGATTGATTACAGCAGCCGTACTGGTGTTTATCTATGAGGCAAGACCGGAGTTCCTCTGGGGTGTTGGTTCGTCTGATACCAAGGAAGGCAAACTTTCCACAAAGGCAACAATTACAATTCTTGCTGTAGTTGCTGCCGTTTTTGCAGGAGTAGTTTCCTTATTCGCATCAGCATTTCCTGATGGTCTGGAGTGGTCTATGGAAAATGTTGCCGGCACGGCAGAACTTGAAGCAACCGGTGGTATCTATGACGTTATGAATTCCATTCAGAGCGCAACATCCTTCTTGCCTGATTATGCCTTTAAGAATTCTGAGGCGGTAGCCGGAACATCCGTATCCGGCCTTGTGGGAGGAATCATCGTAGTAGCTCTGATGGTAGGCATCAGTTATCTGGTACGCCTTGGAGCAAAGAAAACAAAAAGCGAGTAATATTACATCATATGTCAGGTATCGAGAAACAATTAAGAGAAATCGACAAATTAAATACCTTACAACAGCGAGACCAGTGGATGAATCGACGTCACCCACTGGTCAAATTGTGTTTAACTGTTGTCTACATTATATTTGTGGTGTCTTGTCACAAATACCAATTGTCCACTATGGTGATGCTTGCGGTATATCCCTTTATGATGTTTAACTTTGCAGACCTTTCCCTCAAGGATGCCATTTATCGTATGCGTTTGATTTTGCCCATTGTAATGGCAGTGGGAATCTTTAACCCTTTTATGGATAGAGAAGTGGTGATGGAATTGGGAAACATCACCTTAACCGGCGGAGTGATATCGATGATTACCTTGATGTTGAAGGGATTATACGCAGTATTATCTGCCTATCTGCTGATTGCCACCACCACCATTGAGGATATTTGTTTTGCCCTGCGCAGACTTCATATGCCCAAGATTCTGGTCACCGTGATACTGCTGATTGACCGCTACATCTATATCTTAGGTCAGGAGGCGGAGCGCATTATGACAGCATATCAGCTTAGGGCACCATCCCAGAAGGGTATTCATTACAAGGCATGGGGGCCTCTGGTGGGACAGTGGCTCATCCGCAGTATGGAGCGGGCCCAGGTAGTATACGAGAGCATGACCCTGCGAGGCTACCGGGGAGAATTTTCCTATGGTAAAAAGAGAAAACTCACTGCCCCTGACTTTTTGCTTTTGACAGTCTGGTTGGTGGCATTTGTGGTGATACGAAAAGGATTTTAATATGAAGACAGGAACAGAAAAAGAAGTATTACATATCGAAGATTTATCCTATGCTTACGAGAAGGATGTCCCGGTGCTAAAGCACATTTCCATGGATGCGAAGCACGGGGAGAGCATTGGCCTCATCGGAGCCAACGGGGTGGGCAAATCCACCTTCTTAAAACTTTTGGTGGGACTGAATTTGGGGTACACCGGCACCTTGTCCGTTGCCCATCATCCCATGAATAAGGAGAACCTCAATCACATCAGAGAGCATATTGGCTATGTGTTTCAGGACTCGGACAACCAACTCTTTATGACTACCGTGGAGGAGGATGTGGCATTTGGCCCCAGAAATTACGGCCTCTCTGAGGAGGAAGTAGAAGAGAGGGTGCAGGAGGCACTGCGCCTGACTCATATCGAAGAACTTCGAGATAAGCATATCTACAAGCTCTCCGGTGGAGAGAAGAAGTTGGCATCCATCGCAACCATTCTGGCGCTAGAGCCGGATATTGTTTTGATGGACGAGCCTTCTGTGGCATTGGACCCAAGAAACCGTCGCCATCTCATCAATCTTTTAAATGAGATGGAGCCCATGAAGCTGATTGCCTCCCACGATTTGGACTTTATCTTAGACACATGTGAAAGAACTATTCTTATGTGGCAGGGTACCATTGTAGCGGACGGCCCAACCAAAGAGATTCTCTGTGACAAAAAGCTGTTGGAAAGCCATGGGTTGGAACTTCCGCTTCGTTATTATTATGAAAATGTATAATGAAAAGTAAAATTACACATAGTATCACCAGGTGGTGAAACGTTATGGAATCAATCTGGCAAAAAACGCAAAAACTCCCATCCTTTGGGAGTTTTTCCAGTAATAAGAGTAAAAAGGCAAATCAAAAGTACGATGTCCTCATTGTAGGCGGAGGTCTGGCGGGAATTCTCTGCGCCTACAAAATGCAACAGGCCGGGGTGGACTATCTTTTGGTGGAGGCAGATGAAATCTGTGGGGGCATGACCATGAATACCACAGCCAAAATCACATCCCAACATCGTCTTATTTACGGGGATATTGTGGAGCGCTATGGGGTGGAACTGGCTCGGATGTATTATGACGCCAATGAGAGTGCTCTGGAGGAATACAAGAGATTGTGTGCAACCATAGACTGTGACTTTCAGTTGCAGGATTCCTATGTGTATTCTGTGGATCATCCCAAGAAATTGTTGCGGGAGATGGAGGCTATGGAAAAGATGGGCCATCCGGCTATCTTTGTGGATGATGTATCTCTTCCTATTGATACGGTTGGCGCGGTAAAGTTTGAAGAACAAGCTCAGTTTCATCCCTTGAAATTTGTGGAGCGCATAGTTCAGAACTTAAATATCGCGGAGCACACCAAGGTCAGGGAGTTTGGTGTGCACACGGCAGCCACCAATCGGGGCACCATATTTGCAGACAACATTATCATTGCCACACATTTTCCTGCTATCAATAAGCATGGTTTATATTTTCTGAAAATGTATCAGAACCGTTCTTATGTGATTGCCCTTCAGGCAACGGATGCAAAGGAGAGAGAAGCCCTGCAACTAAACGGCATGTACGTGGATGAGAATGACAAAGGTCTCTCTTTTCGAAATTATCAGGATACGCTACTTCTTGGGGGCGGTGCCCATCGCACGGGAAAGTCCGGGGGAAAGTGGCAGGAACTGGAAAATTTTGCCGCAGAGCATTATCCGAAAGCGGAGGTAACATGCCGTTGGGCAGCCCAGGACTGTATTACACTGGATGGAATTCCTTATATTGGCCCCTATGCCAAAAATGTGGAAGGGCTTTATGTGGCAACGGGATTTAACAAATGGGGAATGACCTCATCAATGGTGGCGGCAGAAATCCTGACCAATAAGATATTAAAAAAAGACACCCCTTATGCAGAAGTGTTTGACCCAAGCCGTTCTATGCTGCATCCCCAACTGGCATTAAATGGCTTGGAAGCCATCTGCAATCTGCTCACTCCAACCGGGAAGCGTTGCCCCCATATGGGCTGTGCCCTAAAATGGAATGAAGAGGAGCGAAGCTGGGATTGTGCCTGTCATGGCTCTAGATTTACAGAGGCGGGAAAGTTGATTAACAATCCCGCCTGTGATGATAAAGATATGTAATAGAAAGAATTTACTTCGGATCCCCCTTGGTCAGCATGTTGTGTAACAGCTTCAGAGAACCCGGCCGTGTCATGGTAATCTGTGATGGCTCATGGACAATGTGCAGAGCCTTGCTCTTGCTTTGTTCCCAACGAGGAAGTCCCGGCTTGTTGGGATTTCCTGTCTTGGCAAATTGTACAATATAATCCATCATGATCTCAGACACAGCCTCGTCCTTGTCATCATAAGGGCGATGGCTGTTTTTCAGTGTGCCAAATACATAGCGAATGTCTGAGGAGTGGAAAGCACCGTTGTTATCCCCTCCGGGGGCATCAATGTCGAAGTAGTAGAGATAGGAAGGTGTGTGCTTTGCATATTTGTGGGCAATCTTTGACATAAGGAAGGCAAACATATCATTGTTGGTGTAGCCAATCATATAATCGATTGGTAACGGATGTTCCATCAGCTCGCCTACCGGCTTCGTAATATGATATCCGTCAATCACCGGCATGGTGTTGTAGGTGTTATCCTTTCGCCTTGCCTTCACATCCTCTAAGGCGTCGAAAATCTTCTTAGCATCCATCTGCTGAAATTCTTCAAAGCTCGTTGCCCCAGCAGTGTTCATCACATCAAGCCAATACTCGTGTGTGCTCTCCACCGATTTTGGTTGAGCGAAACTTGGAAAAAGTCCGGCTCCGGACATCATAATGGCGTGGGAGAATAGCCCCTTGCATTTTTCACTGAGGCAAAGGAACTGGATGGAGATGGCTCCGGCGCTCTGGCCCATCACGGTGATATTATCGGTATCGCCGTAGTAATCAGAAATATTCTCTTTGATCCAGGTCAGGGCAGTGAATTGATCGTCTAAGCCCAAATTCCCGTCTCGTCCATATGTTTGCTCAATAGCTTCGTGAGAAAAATAGCCGAACACCCCCACGCGGTAGTTGATGGATACATAAACGACACCCTTTTTGGCCAGGGCAGCACCCTCGATGGCACTGTCGTAATTGGAACCGGAATCGAAGCCCCCTCCATGGATAAATACAACCACCGGATAGCACCCCGGCTCCTTTGGAGCATAGATATTTAAGTTCAGGCAGTCTTCGCTGTAGTGGAATTCCTGTCCTTCTCGAAATTCCTTATGGTAAAAATGGCGCTCGGGAATCTCCAAGTGGGCATACCAAACCCTTTTTTGTACACAGACATCTCCGTGATGGGTGGCATCATAGGTGCCCTCCCATTTCTTTACCGGTGTTGCATAGGCAAAGCGCTCTGCCGTGGCGTATCTTACTCCTAAAAACTTCACATATCCTCCACAATCCAACCCTTGGATTGCGCCGCATTTTGTATTTAAAATGATGGATTCCATAGGTAAAACCTCCCCTTGTTGTAATGACTATATTATAGCATGAAACATAATACCCAAAAGCACGACGGTGTGCACAAAGAAAAGGCGTGTTTTTTGTAAAAAATGTATAAAAACTTTGTGAAATCTTTAATTTGACTGTGGAAAACTAAAAAACTGTAGACAATAATATAGTTTTTAGGATATAATTGAGATACTTCATATAGAACTAGAGGAGGAGGATAAGTTATGGAAAATGAAGTTAAGAAGTCAGCTAGTAAAGTATGGCTCATCCCTACTATTATAGCTGTCGTTTTGCTCATTGGCCTTGTAGTATTCATGGTTATCATGGGCAAGGGTACATCGGCTTTGTCTGATGGTACCGTTACATTGGCTGAGGCCGTTTCTCCATTGGAGGATGGAACAGCTCAGTTGTCAGATGGTGTAGATCAGTACACCGATGGTGTTGATCAGGTTGCAGATGGTATTGAGCAGTTGAATGATGCTGCTCCAACATTGGCAGACGGTGTTCAGCAGTTGGCAGATGGTGCCGTAGCACTCAACAAGGGTGTTAACGTTGGCGACAAGAGCCTTGCAGCTGGTATGAAGTCATTGGCAGCAGGTGTTGAGAGTTTGGATCAGACATTGCAGGCAGGTTTGACTGCAGAGCAGCAGGCAGCTATGGTTGCAACAGTTTCTGCAACCATCCAGGCATCTTTTGCAGACCCAACCAACCCAACCGGTACAGCAGCTATCGAGGCAGCAGCTACACAGCAGTTGTCAGCTCAGTTGGGTGGAATGCTTGAAGCAGGCAAAGAGACAGCAGCAACCGGTCTGTTGGATAATGCAGCATTTAGTGGTGTTGTTTCAGCTGGTGTACAGAGCATTGCAGTAGAGACACAGGTTAAGCCGGGTATTTTGGCTACAATCAATCAGGGTATTTCCGCAACCGGAATGTCATTTGCATCATTAGATGAGGTTGATGCTGCATGGAATACAGCAATACCAGCACTTGGTGGTGCAACACTTGGTACAGCTCTTTCAGGATCGCCAACAACGACATTCAATCAGTTCATTGACGCAAATGTTGAGAATGTTTTGGCTAATAACGCAGAGTTAAAGGCAGGTATTGCAAGCAACATCAATGCAGTAGCTACAGGTGCTGCAGATGGTATCATTGATGGAATTATTGAACAGGTTAATGCAGCTGGAGTTCCATTGTTAGCAAAGACAATCTCTGGTGCTACACTTCAGGGTGCTTTGGGAGCAGGCCAGTCTGTTGCAGTTACAGTTGCTAATCAGACAATGGGAACTGTTCGCCAGGGTATGGTTGATGGCGGTTTGTTCGAAGGTGTTAAGGCATTGAACGCTGGTGTAAACGGCAAGGATGGTCTTGCAGAGGGCGTTAAGAAGTTACAGGCTGGAATGGATCAGTTGAATGAGAACGTTCCTACTTTGACAGACGGTATCAAGCAGTTATTTGATGGTTCTCAGCAGTTGAAGGAGAACAGCCAGGCATTGAGAGACGGTGCAGCTCAGTTGAAGGATGCAGCTCCGGCATTGATCGATGGTATTGGTCAGTTGGTAGATGGTGCAAAGAAGGTTAACGGATTTACACCTATCCACTAATTACATAAAGAGAAATATTTCAAATTAAATTTTTTCCGGAAAAATAATTTAGTTCAATATTGAAGTGAGCAAAAAGAGGCTGTTATCCACAGCCTCTTTTTCATTGTGCCATTAGGGACGGATACTAATGGCTCGACGGTGTGTCACCAATGGAACCAATGTCTGTCCCTTATGGCTCAAATCCAAATAATTTGTCATTCGTGATACTTTTTGTTGCTCGAAAGTAACAATCGTGATACAATGTCAATAGGTGCTACCAAGCGGTAGGCGGTTATGCCCTTTTTAACAGAGGGGCAACCCTCTGAAATGCACTCTCAAAAAGAGAATACATATGAAGGGGGTGATGCTTATGTCCGTGGTTAATTTTTTGTCCGTTGTGACATTTGGATTGACCTGCTTTTCATTAGGCGTTGCCTACGGAAAAGAACATAAGAAAAAGAAGTAATCGCCTCTCCCAAAGATTCGATTACTTCTCTTGAATTAATCAACTAAGGGCATACCGTCTATTTGGCAGCACCTTCTTATACGAGTATTATAACTTCATTAGAATGAACTGTCAACCATATAACATATCATTTGTGATACAGAATCGATGCGCCAATAGTGACGGATACCAATGGCTCGAATTTTGAAAAATAGTACATATTCATTGAAACACTTACTTTCAGGTGATATAATTCATTTACACTTTTTGTATAAGCATAAGATTTTCCTGCGAGTCCAATAGATATATGCAGGGTACAAAACAGAATCGTCACTTTAAGGATGTATTGTTTAAATATGTTCTTAAGGAAAAGGCTGATTTACTTGAACTATATAATGCTATCAATGATAGTGATTACTGCGACCCGGAGGAATTGGAGTACAATACGTTAGACGATGCCGTTTATCTTGGGATTAAGAATGATGTTTCATTTATCATACATAATAGTATGAATCTCTATGAACACCAAAGCACTATCAATCCCAATATGCCTCTGCGCGGACTATTCTATTTCAGCAGTTTGTATAAGAAACTGGTTGGGGATAGTTTTGATATTTATGGCAAGAAGTTGGTGAAACTTCCAACACCGCAGTACATTGTATTTTACAATGGGAAAGATGAACTTCCTGATAGAGTGGAACTGCGGCTTTCGGATGCGTTTGCGACGGATGGACACACGCCTAGTTTGGAATGTATCGCCACTGTGTTGAACATTAATCAAGGACACAACCAGCGTATTGTTGAGAAATGTGGCAAACTCTTTCAATATATTCAGTTCAATGGTAAAATAAGAGAGTTCCAGGAACAGGGATTTACAATGGAAGATGCCGTGGATATGGCAGTAACTTATTGTATGGAACACGATATATTAAAACAGATTCTCACAGAGAACAGGAGCGCATTTATGGACGATATCTTAACTACATACGATGCTGAAAAGCATATGCTCCCGAAGCCGTCAGATATTATCAGAAGATATCTGGCGGCTTTTACATTTTGCGTATATAATATAGATACAGATATTGTTAATGAACCAGTAGGGACAGACGTGAGTGCCAATAGTGACTGTCCCTAATGGCACTATTGGGAGGTGCTTATGTCAACGAGAAATCACGAGATTACCACAGAACAAAAATTGCTGGACGTCAGAGGTAACATTGCAGAACCGGGATGGTCCAGGAGGCAGTTGCAGAAATACCGGAGAGAGGATATCAAAGCCCCGGGATTTCGCATCAAGGAATGGGATTATTATCTGATTGTGGGGGATGATTTCGCAGTTGCCTGTACCATTTCCGATGATGGGTACGTTGGGCTGCAGTCCGTGTCTCTTTTGAATTTCGCAGAGGGGTGGGAACACACAGAGACAATTCTGGATGCTTTTCCTATGGGGAAATTGCATATGCCTGCCAATTCTTCAGAAGGAGATGTAGTCTATGACAAGGGAAGACTGAAGCTACAGTATCGACTGGAGCAGGGTACCAGGCATATCATTTGTGAGTTTCAAGAATTTTACAAGGGGAAAGACTTCACCTGCGATATTGTATTGCAACAACCGGACATGGATTCTATGGTGATTGCAACCCCTTGGCCAAAGCGTGCCCATTTCTATTACAATCAGAAAATCAACTGTATGAGGGCCTCCGGTTGGGCAGAGTACGACGGCAAGCGATACGAGTTTCATCCGGACAGGAATTTTGGCGCGCTGGATTGGGGCAGAGGTGTTTGGACCTATGACAATACATGGCTTTGGGGTTCCGGCAACTGCGACATAGAGGGGCATGCCTTCGGCTTTAACATTGGTTATGGTTTTGGAGACACCCGGGCCGCAACGGAAAATGTCATCTTCTACGATGGCGTTGCGCATAAACTGGACGATGTCACATTCCATATTCCTGAGGATAGCTATATGAAACCATGGAACTTCTCGTCCAGTGATGGCAGATTTGAGATGGATTTTGAACCTATCCTGGATAGAGCTGCTAATTTGGACTACAAGGTTATTGTCAGCGATCAACATCAGGTCTTTGGTAAAATGACGGGAACCGCTGTCTTGGATGACGGCACCCCTATTCATATCAAAGATGTTCTCTGTTTTGCAGAAAAGGTCCATAATCGATACTAATATACATACAGTATTCTTTTATGGTATAATATTACATTATATTTGGGATTTGTGTATTTACTTGGGGGAAAGATAATGGACATACTCAATCGATTTCAGTCGGGGATGATTATCTTAAAAGTGCTGGAGAACAATCATTATTCTGTGCTATATTTTAACGATGGCTTTGCTGCTATGTTGGGATATGATAGAGAAGAACTGCAAACTGCCCTAGATGAAGGTATGGATATGGCAGAACTTGTCTATCCGGCAGATAGGAAGCGGGTGGCTCATGTGTTTCCCCGTGTTACAGAAGCCGGATATGAGGGCAAAGCATTTCGGATGGTTCAAAAGAAGAATAACGTTATTTGGGTCTTAGGAGACTATAAACGAAATGAACTGGATGGAGAAGAAGTTCTCTGTATTTCCTATATCAATATCTCACAGCTCATAGGGGAGCAGATTAAGTTGGAGGAGTCCAACAATATGTGGATGGACATTGCCAATAACGTGCCGTTGGGAATGTTGATTTTTTCTCAGGAACATGATAAAACAACCACCATTGCTGTCAATGATTCTCTGGTGGATTTTTCAAATTCTGTGGGCTATGTATTGGATGGCGTTGTGCGTGACTGGTCTAAGGAACAGTTGATGATGTTGTTTAATCAGAGCATATATACTTTTTGCCACGAGGATGATGCCTATCTGGTTCGTGATATGTTAGAGCAGAGCAAGGAAAATCCTGTGGCTGACTGCAGGTTCCGACTGCGCGGCTCAAGTGATACCAACAACGTTTGGATATATTCTCAGTGCTCCTCTAAGCAGGTAAGTGATGGCTGCCGAAATTATTATGTCACCTTCCAGAATGTGACCAAGGAGGTTGTTCAGGAGGAAGAACTGAGAGAGAACCATGAGATGCTTCTGGACATGAGTTATCGTGATGCTCTGACAGGGGTGAAGAACAGGAATTCCTACGACCAGTACATTGCATATTGCAAGAAAAATCGCCAGCATCATGTGGGGATTGTTTTTGCTGATGTCAATGGACTGAAGGAGATTAATGATACCATGGGACATCTTCAAGGGGACCATATGATTTCAAACTTTGCCCGAATTTTAATTGAGGCATTTTCCAAAGAACATGTCTTCCGTATCAGTGGAGATGAGTTTGTGGTGGTGATTCCCAATATCGATAAAATGGAATTCCAGCAACGGATGAAGATTGTTTTAAACCGCGTCTTTGATTATGATGAAATTGCCAGCGTGGGATATATTTGGAAGGAGAGCGTTTCTGATATCAAGCGCCGTGCCAGTCAGGCGGAGCAGTTGATGTATGTGGAGAAACAGCGTTATTACGAGGGCAAGCGGGCGGTGAAATCCAAGCATCGCTCTAAAATGTTGGAGGATTTGATGGCAGAGTTGGAGCAGGGAAGATATGTGATGTACCTTCAACCAAAGTCTAATATTCAGGATACCAACATTGTAGGGGCGGAGGCTCTTGTGCGAAAAATCACTCCGCAAGGAGAGGTGGTGTCGCCATACGAATTTGTTCCCATTTTTGAACAGGAGAAATTGATTTCCCTGATTGATTATTTCATTCTGGAAGAGGCGTGCAAATTTTTGGAGAGACTTGCCAGAAAGGGAAACCACCAATTCAAAATTTCAGTGAATATGTCTCGCGTCACTATGGCTGAGAATGACTACATATATAAGATAATTTCTATCTGTAACCGATATTCATTTTCTCGTAGTCAGTTGGAGTTTGAGATTACAGAATCTGCCCAGACCATGGACAATATGCGTATGGAGAAGGATATAGCAGAATTGAAAGGGTTGGGATTTGGCGTTTCCTTAGATGATGTGGGGACGGAATATTCCTCATTTCCAATGCTTACTCTGGATGGCATTGACACAGTGAAATTAGATCGTTCCTTCATTGTCAAGATGAAGAATCCGAAAGTGGATAAGCTGATTTCTTATATCATTGAGATGAGTCACGATCTGGGGCTTTATGTCATTGCAGAAGGGGTAGAGACGGATGAAGACCGGCAGAGTCTGCGTGACAAATGTTGTGATATGTACCAGGGATATTTGTTGTCGCGTCCTATTCCGGCAGAGGAGTTTAAGGAGAGATTCTTGAATAATATTTAGGAGGAAAATATATGATTATTTCAATCGCATTGTCAGTTTTACTTATTGTTGCACTATGGAAAGTGTTTATCAAAGCAGGGGAGCCGGGATGGAAATGCCTGATTCCTATCTATAACGTGTATATGCTTTTCAAGATTGCCCATAATGATGGCTTTGTGAAAATGATTGTGGCAGGCATTATTATGATTGTGCTCTCAGTGGCAGCCGGCGGAATCATTTCCTATGGTATCATAGCCACAAGTGTAGGAGGAATCATGGCAGGCGTTGTCTTTTTTATTGCTGTCATTGCAGTTATGGTTTACGTCTTAGTATTACAATATAAGATGTACGCTGATTTGGCAGAGGCGTTTGGTCATGAGAGAGTTTTTGCCTGGGGATTGCTTTTGCTTCAACCAATCTTTATCTGCATTTTGGGGTTTGAGAGTTCTACATATGCATTTGCACAGGATAATGTCGGCAATGATGTAACGCCGGAATCGGTTGTAGTAGAGGATAAATAAAACTAAATGGGTAGGAGATGATATTTGATATCTTTCCTACCCATTTTTATGTAGTGATAATCTACTATTTGTTCAAATTCTTGTTGGCCGTGGAGAGCATCAGTTTGATTCGATTCAACTGATTTACCTCGGATGCTCCCGGGTCGTAGTCTATGGCAACGATGTTAGCTGCTGGATTTTCGGTTCGTATCTTTTTGATAACACCCTTTCCAACTACGTGGTTTGGCAGACAGCCAAACGGCTGAATACAGACGATATTGGGCACGTTGTCGTGAATCAATTCCAGCATTTCACCGGTCAAGAACCATCCCTCTCCTGTCTGATTACCCATAGAAACAACGTGCTCTGCTCTGGCAGCAGTCTCATCTATGTATGCCGGCGGTGTAAAACGCTCACTGGCAACAAATGCTTTTCTGGCATCCTTTCGCAGCCACTCGAAGAATTTAATACCTGCGTTGCAGAAAATCTGAGATTTCTTGGAAACACCCAGATTTTCGTGCTTAAAGTTAGTGTTGTAGAAGCAGTATAACAAAAAGTCGGTCAAATCCGGTACCACAGCCTCTGCACCCTCAGACTCCAACAATTCTGCCAAGTGGTTGTTGGCAGCCGGATGGAATTTCACAAGAATCTCACCTACAATGCCAACACGGGGCTTCTTTACATCAAGCACCGGCAAGGTGTCAAAGTCATGGATAATATCCCGACACATCTTCTTGTATTCCCTGTGGGATAGGATGCTGTCTCTTGTGACAAATTCGATGACTTTTTTGCGCCATTTGTCGTGGAGTGCATCCGTGGAGCCCGGTTTGGCCTCATAAGGACGAACACGGTATACGCAACGCATAAAAATGTCTCCAAATATCAAAGCGTACAGCCCATGCTGGATCAGCTTTGGAGTCAGCTTAAATCCCGGATTCTTCTCGAAACCATTCAAGTTAATGGAAATGACAGGTACGTCGGGATAACCTGCCTTTTCCAGGGCACGGCGATAAAATCCAATGTAATTGCTTGCACGACATCCGCCACCGGTCTGGGAAATCAGTACCGCAGTTTTTGTCATATCAAAATCCCCTGACTGAATGGCAGCCATCAACTGACCCACTACAATAACAGAAGGATAGCAGGCATCATTGTTCACAAAGCGAAGACCGTAATCCACACATTCTCTGGTTGGCACATCCGGAATCACCAGATTGTAACCGGATGCCTGGAATGCAGGCTGCAATAGCTCAAAATGTATGGGCGACATCTGTGGACAGAGGATGGTGTAGTTCTTGCGCATCTCCTCTGTAAATACCACACGATTGTAGTTGGATGGCTGGATCGTACGCTTCATTTTGCGGCGCTCTCTTACGCGAATGGCAGCGAGCAGAGAGCGGATACGAATACGTGCTGCGCCTAAGTTATTTACCTCGTCAATCTTAAGGCAAGTGTAAATCTTGCCGGAGCCGTTTAAGATATCGCTGACACAGTCGGTAGTAACAGCATCGACACCGCAACCGAAGGAGTTGAGCTGAATCACATCCAAATCATCTCTTGTCTTTACATAGTTGGCTGCAGCATACATACGGGAGTGGAACATCCACTGGTCCATAACAATCAAAGGTCGCTCCACATTGCCCAGATGAGATACGGAGTCCTCTGTTAACACAGCGATGCCGTAGGAGTTAATCATATCCGGTATACCGTGGTTAATCTCCGGGTCCACGTGGTATGGACGACCACAGAGCACGATGCCCCGACGGCCGGCTTCCTCCATATACTTGAGAACTTCTTCACCCTGCTTTGCCATATCCTGACGAAAATGTTCCTGTTCCAACCATGCGGCGTGAGCGGCTTTTTGGATGTCACCGGCGCTAATCTCCGGGAATTCTTTGGCAAATACCTTAACCAATTGATTGGTGAGAATTTCCTCAGAGGTAAAGGCCATAAATGGATTCAAAAAGCGCATTTTTCCGCTGGTGATGTCCTCCACATTGTTCTTAATGTTCTCTGCGTAAGATGTGACAATGGGGCAGTTGTAATGGTTGTCAGAATCAGGAAATTCATCCCGCTCGTAGGGGATGCAGGGGTAGAAGATAAAGTCTACACCCTTGTTAATCAGCCATTGCACGTGACCGTGTGCCAGCTTGGCAGGGTAACACTCGGATTCGCTGGGGATGGAGTCGATGCCTAACTCATATACCTGTCTGGTAGAGCGCGGTGACAGAACGGTGGCAAAGCCCAGTTCCTTGAAAAAGGTGGCCCAATATGGATAATTCTCGTACATATTCAGCACTCGGGGAAGACCTACTGTTCCACGAGGTGCCTCGTCTTTCTTCAATGGCTTGTAGCCGAAGAGACGCTTGTATTTGTAATCATAAAGATTTGGAATATTCTCTTTGTTTTTCTCCAGACCAAGACCTCTTTCGCAGCGGTTACCGGTGATAAAGGATCGGTCGTCTGAAAACTTGTTGATGGTAAGCAGGCAGTGATTGTTGCAGTGTGGGCAACGGGACAGCTCCGTGGTAAAAGTCAGCTCATTGATCTGGTCAATGGTAAGCATACTGGTGTTTGGACTGTCTTCATATCGCTCCCTTGCAATCAAAGCGGCACCAAAGGCGCCCATAATACCGGCAATATCCGGGCGAATGGCCTCTACCCCGGCAATTTTTTCAAAACTTCTAAGCACTGCATCGTTGTAGAAAGTTCCGCCCTGTACAACGATATTCTTTCCTAAATCTGCGGCGTCTGTCAGCTTGATAACCTTAAACAGTGCATTTTTGATAACGGAGTAGGCAAGACCGGAGGAAATGTCTGCAACAGAAGCACCTTCCTTCTGGGCTTGTTTTACTTTCGAGTTCATAAATACGGTGCACCGCGTTCCCAAATCGATGGGGTGCGCTGCAAAAAGAGCCTCCTTGGCAAAATCCTGAACAGAGTAGTTTAGTGATTTGGCAAAGGTCTCAATAAAGGAACCGCAACCGGAGGAACATGCCTCGTTAAGCTGTACCGAGTCAACGGTCTGGTCTTTGATTTTGATGCATTTCATATCTTGACCGCCGATGTCAAGGATACAGTCCACATCCGGGTTGAAATGAGCAGCTGCATAGTAATGCGCCACTGTCTCTACTTCTCCCTCATCCAGCATCAAAGCGGATTTTAGGAGGGCCTCTCCATATCCGGTAGAGCAGGAGTGGACAATATGAGCATCTTCCGGCAACTTGCGGTAGATTTCCTGAATGGCACTGATAGAAGTCAACAGGGGACTTCCGTTGTTGCTGCTGTAAAAGGAGTACAGCAGATTGCCGTCCTCATCCACAAGCGCTAACTTGGTGGTAGTGGAACCGGCATCAATTCCGAGAAAAGCCTTGCCGTGATACTGGGAAATGTCTGCTGTAGTCACATGATTGTTGCTGTGACGAGAGCAGAAGGCGTCATACTCTTCCTGAGTGGCAAAGAGAGGTTCCATACGGGCAACCTCAAAATCCATATGTATATCGGAGGAGAGTCGAGCCATAATATCTGTGAGGGCAAAGGACTTCTCCGGCTTGTAATTCAAAGCGGAACCGATGGCGGCAAAAAGGTGTGAGTTATCAGGCGTAATGGCGTGCGCATCATCCAGATTCAGTGTGCGGATAAAAGTGCGCTTCAGTTGGTCTAAAAAGTGAAGAGGACCGCCCAAAAAAGCAACATGTCCACGGATTGGCTTGCCACAAGCCAGCCCGGAGATGGTCTGGTTTACCACCGCCTGGAAAATGGAGGCCGCCAAATCCTCCTTGGTAGCACCTTCATTAATCAGTGGCTGAATGTCTGTCTTGGCAAACACACCACAACGGGCAGCAATAGGATAGATCTCCTGATAGTTCTTGGCATATTCGTTCAATCCGGCAGCATCCGTCTGAATCAGAGATGCCATCTGGTCGATAAAGGAGCCTGTACCACCTGCACAGATACCATTCATACGCTGTTCCACATTGCCGTTCTCAAAATAGATAATCTTGGCGTCCTCTCCGCCCAACTCAATGGCCACATCTGTCTGGGGTGCGTAGTGAGTCAGGGAAGTAGATACTGCAATCACCTCTTGCACGAAGTCGATATCAAGATGTTTTGCCAGAGTCAGTCCGCCGGAACCGGTGATAATAGGCGAAACCATAACCTCTCCGGTTACGTCGAAAGCCTTGTGCAGCAAATCACTTAAGGTCTCCTGAATATTGGCAAAATGTCTTTCGTAATCAGAAAAAATAAGTTCATCCTCCTGATCAAGAAGTGCAATCTTGACGGTGGTAGAGCCGATATCAATTCCCAACTTGTACAATTTGTTATTCATAGTTTTGTAATCCTCTTTCCCGGTTATTTTATGGGTAATTTCTTATTATAATTATTTTGATGCAAACACACCTATTATACGACATCAATCGACAAAAAACAAGAAACAGATTCGTTGACAAAATACATTTGTCCACCTATAATTAAAATAATTATGCACTACTGTCTCAAAGTATGTCTTGCATAAAAAACTTGCCCATTCTTTTATGGCGAAGGAGATTGTTATATATGTTAAATAAGCTGGAGAAAAAGCTCGGAAAATACGCTATTCCCAATCTGATGCGATATCTTATTATCATCTATGTCATCGGATATCTTTTGACACTGTTTGGTTCGCTTAGTCACACAAGCATTGTGAGCCTAATGACATTGGAACCCTATTTTATCATTCACAAATTTCAGATTTGGCGTCTGATAACCTGGATTATGATTCCTGAGAGTACCAGCATACTCTATCTGATGATTATGCTGCTTTTGTATTACCAACTGGGCAATGCCCTGGAAAATGCATGGGGTTCTTTCCGCTTTAATTTGTATATTTTTGGCGGAATGATATTTACCGTTCTGGGAGCCTTTGTGGTGTACGGGATTTATACCCTGGCTACCGGCTCGCCGTTCCATATGGTGGGGATGAACAACTACACCATGCGTTACATCAACCTTACCATCTTTTTGGCATTTGCCACCTGTTTTCCGGATATGCAGGTGCTCTTGTACTTCATCATACCGATTAAGATGAAATGGATGGCTGTATTTTACGCGGTAATGATTGTATTTAGCCTCATTGGTTCAGACTGGGCAGACAGAGTGGCGATTATTTCTTCTCTGTTGAACTTTGGCATTTTTTATCTGTCCACCAGAAATTATAAGCGCATAGATCCCCGGGATATCCACAGGCGCAACGAATTCAAACGCAAGGTGCGCCAGGGACAGAGCCAAAACCAGAATCAGGGACAGACATCATCTCATCGAAACGGCCCCATCAGCAGACATAAGTGTGCCATTTGCGGCCGTACAGAGCTTACCAATCCGGAACTGGAATTCCGTTTCTGCTCTAAGTGTAACGGCAATTATGAATATTGCAGTGACCATTTGTTCACACATAAGCACGTAGAATAAAGGACATAAAGATAGAAAGAGGAACACATTCATGGACAACGAAAAAGAAATCGTATCAAAAAATTTTATTGAATTAGAGATCGACAAGGATTTGGCAGAGGGAGTATATGACACCGTATGCACTCGTTTTCCCCCGGAGCCTAACGGTTACCTTCACATTGGACATGCCAAGTCCATCTTGTTGAATTACGGACTGGCTAAGAAGTATAACGGCGAATTTCATATGCGTTTTGACGACACCAATCCCACCAAGGAACGGGAGGAATTTGTGGAGTCAATCAAAGCCGATATTCAGTGGTTGGGGGCAGATTGGAAGGAACACCTGTATTTTGCCTCTGATTACTTTGACCAGATGTATGAGGCTGCCATTACCCTGATTAAGAAGGGCAAAGCTTACTGCTCTGATTTGAGCCCGGATGAGATTCGCCAGTATAGAGGTACTTTGACCGAGCCCGGTAAGGATGATCCTAATTGCAATCGCAGCATTGAGGAGAATCTTCAGATTTTCCGGGATATGAAGGACGGCAAATATGAGGACGGAACCATGGTTCTCCGTGCCAGAATTGACATGTCTTCACCTAACATTAACATGCGTGATCCCATTCTTTATCGCGTGGCGCATATGACGCATCACAACACAGGAGATAAGTGGTGTATTTACCCAATGTATGACTTCGCACACCCCATTGAGGATGCTATCGAGGGAATTACCCATTCCATCTGTACCCTGGAATTTGAGGATCACCGCCCTCTGTATGACTGGGTGGTTCGTGAAGTGGGATTTGAGAAGCCGCCTCGACAGATTGAGTTTGCCAAGATGTATCTGACAAACGTGGTTACCGGAAAGCGTTACATTAAGCGTTTGGTGGAAGAGGGCATTGTAGACGGTTGGGATGACCCCAGACTGGTGTCTATCGCAGCCCTGCGCCGTCGCGGTTTTACTCCGGAGTCCATTGCCAAGTTTGTGGAATTGTGTGGCGTGTCAAAGAGTAATTCCTCTGTGGATTATGCAATGCTTGAGTACTGTATCCGTGAGGATTTGAAGACCAAGAAGTCCAGAGTCATGGCTGTGTTAAATCCCATTAAGGTTGTCATCGACAACTATCCGGAGGGACAGGTGGAATACCTGGAAGTTCCAAACAACTTGGAGAACGAAGCCCTTGGCACACGTCAGGTGCCTTTTGCAAGAGAGATTTACATTGACAGTGATGACTTTATGGAAGAACCCCCTAAGAAGTACTTCCGTATGTTTCCGGGCAACGAAGTTCGCCTTATGAATGCATACTTTGTCACATGTAACAGTTTTGTGAAGGACGAAAACGGCAAAATCACAGAGATTCACTGTACCTATGACCCGGATTCCAGAGGTGGAAACAGTCCGGACGGCCGCAAGGTCAAGGGCACCATTCACTGGGTGGCCTGCGACACAGCCATACCGGCAACCATTCGTCTCTATGAGAATATTGTGGATGAAGAGGCTGGAGTATACAACGAAGATGGAAGCCTGAATTTAAATCCAAACTCTTTGACCGTACTTGATCATTGTTTTGTGGAACCATCTGTCGCAGATGCCAAAGCTTACGACAGTTTTCAGTTTGTGCGCCAGGGATTCTTCTGCGTGGATGCAAAGGATTCCTCCAAGGAACGCTTGGTGTTTAACAGAATTGTATCTTTGAAGAGTTCTTACAAATTACCTACAGCGTAATTGAAAAAAGGAGTTAAAATGAATTTATTATCAGGCTTAGAAAAATATGGTTTGGGTCAGACAGGAGATTTGGATATCTTAAACGATGGCTCAGACAAGAAAAAGAAAACCGCAGGGGCAGGGGCAACGGAGGAAGTGGAACTTTCAGAGAAGGACTTCATCCTGGATCGAAAAGTTGTCTGTCCAATCTGTGATAAAGAATTTTTGGTAAAGACAGTTAAGAGCTCTAAGGTAAAACGATTGGAACCGGACGCAGACTTGCGTCCAAACCATGAATATGTGGACACTGTCAAATATGGAGTGGCAGCCTGCCCGAGATGTGGTTATGCTGCTATGCACCGGGATTTTGCACATTTGTCCGCCACTCAGAGGAAATGGATTCGTGAGACCATTACGGCGAATTTCAAGCCTACGGAAGAACCTAAGATGGATGTCTATACATATGACTATGCTGTGGAGAAGTATAAACTTGCTCTGGTGAACACCATTGCAAAGAAGGGTAAGCTCAGTGAGAAGGCATATATCTGCCTGAATCTTGCTTGGCTGCGTCGGGCTCAGATGGAGAACACCCCGGATGACACCCCTATGAATGCAAAGAAAAAGAAACAGTATCAGGCTGAGTACGAAGGGTTTTATCGTCAGGCATATGATGGTTTTATGAAAGTGGTGGTTACAGAGACCCCGCCTTTCCACGGCATGGATGCCAATACCATTGACTACATTCTTGCCAATATGGCGGTGAAGTATCAGGAGTATGATACGGCATCAAAGTTGGTGAGCCGTTTGCTTACGCAGCCGGGTACACCGAAGCGTATGAAGGATAAATGTCTTGAACTGAAGGAAGAGATTATTGTAGCACTCAGAAATAACAAGCAGGAATAGAGATGGCAGTTTTTGACTTTAACAGTGAAGAGAAAGTAAATACAGCGGAGCATGTGAATTCCTATGAGGTGTTTCGCTCCAATAAGCGTTCTGCTACAGCTCAGGACCCAATTCTCATTTTAAGCAATGAAGAGAAGCGGTGGGCCCATCATGCCAGTGGTATGTTTGCTAATCCCATGAAAGCCAATGCCTTTGATTTTAATGAAGATGGCGTTGTGAGCAGGGCTGACATCATCAGTGTGGATGCCAGGTTTGTGAATCTTATCAAGTGGCTGGGGGAGAACCACATTGTGGTAAAACTCTCGGGTGAGAATACGGATAGAGGATACTGCGTGTATCATATCCGGGAGACAGGAGTGGCTGTGCGGGGAGCTAAGCTTTCTGCGGAGGATGGATTCCTACAGTTTATGATTGAGAAACTGTTTGCCAGTGATGCCCCGGTGGATAGCATGTTGGATGAGGATGTGGACCCGGAAGGGGACGATATGAAACTTACCAGCATTCGCAGTATCACAGACTTTTTGACTTGTGCGGGTTCCACTTTGCCGGATAACATTCGCTTATGGGCAAGAAGGAATCTGGCGGTTGCCCGTTCCGGAGAAGTGACTCCGGAGGAGAGACGTCACGCCCAAAGAGCACTGTCCATGATGTTGAATATTCAATGGAAGAATACTTACTTTGAGTCCATCGACCCTGTGGAGGCTCGTCGCATCTTAGACGAGGAACTCTACGGCATGGAGAAGGTAAAACAGCGCATCATAGAGACAATCATTCAGATAAATCGAACCCACACATTGCCTGCCTATGGGTTGCTCTTGATCGGACCTGCCGGTACCGGCAAGTCTCAGATTGCCTACACGGTTGCCCGCATTTTAAAGATGCCCTGGGCCACCTTGGAGATGAGTTCTATCAATGACCCGGAACAGTTGACGGGAAGTTCCAGAATCTACTCAAATGCCAAGCCGGGCATTATTATGGAGTCTTTCTCCACGGCGGAGAGTTCCAATATGGTATTTATCATCAACGAGCTGGATAAGGCAAATTCCGGGAAGGGCAATTGCAATCCGGCGGATGTATTACTGACTTTGCTGGACAATCTTGGATTTACAGACAATTACATTGAATGCAATATTCCAACTACCGGTGTTTATCCCATTGCAACGGCCAATGACAAGAGTGCTATCAGCGCACCCCTAATGTCTCGATTTGCCTGTATTGAGTTGCCGGATTACACCGTTGAGGAGAAAAAGGTCATTTTTACGGATTTTGCTATGCCAAAGGTATTGGCAAAGATTGGTCTGAAGCCGGAGGAGTGTTCCGTTACGGAGGATGGTATGGATGCTTTGATGGAGATTTACAAGAATACATCAGGAATCCGAGACATCGAGCAGGCAGCAGAACATATTGCAGCCAATGCGCTCTATCAGATTGAAGCGGAGCACAAAGAATGCGTTGTATTTGATGCTGAGATGATTCGGGATTTATTGTCATAGATGAGAGAAATAAAAGCTTGCACTGCGTTATATGGCGGTGCAAGCTTTTGTATTCCTTGAAAGATATTATTTTATTTGTTGTTTTTATTCTGTAATTCGTTAATCTTCATGGCGCGAACCTGTAGCGGAAGACCAAACAGAGTGATAAAGCCCTCTGCATCATGGTGGTCATACATATCACCTGTTGTAAAGGAAGCCAGGGTCTCACTGTACAGAGAGTATGGAGAAGTGGTGCCGGCTTTGATGATATTGCCCTTATACAGGCGGAACTTCACTTCACCGGTAACATATTCCTGGGTAGATGTAACGAAAGCGGTGAGCGCTTCGCGAAGTGGGGTAAACCACTTGCCCTCGTAAACCACCTGAGCCAGTTTGCTTCCCAGATTCTTCTTCACCTCCATCGTGTCACGATCCAGTACCAATTCCTCTAACTGGTCGTGGGCTTCCATCAGAATAGTTCCGCCGGGAGTCTCATACACACCACGGGACTTCATGCCAACCACGCGGTTTTCTACGATATCTACAATACCGATACCATGTTTGCCACCCAAACGGTTCAACTCACGAATAATGTCGGAAACTTTCATCTCTACACCATTTACCGAGGTGGGAACACCTTTTTCGAAGGTCATTGTTACTTCTTCCGGTTCATCAGGAGCATTTTCCGGTGTTACGCCAAGTACTAACATATGATCATAGTTAGGAGCGCAGGAAGGATCCTCCAACTCCAAGCCCTCGTGGCTGATGTGCCACAGATTTCGGTCACGGCTGTAGGACTGGTCTGTGCCAAATGGAAGGTCGATACCGTGAGCGTGACAGTACTCAATCTCTGCCTCTCTGGAATCCATACCCCAACGATCATCACGCCAAGGAGCAATGACTTTGATATCGGGTGCCAGTGCTTTGATTCCCAGCTCGAAACGAATCTGATCATTTCCCTTGCCGGTAGCGCCGTGGCAGATGGCAACTGCATTCTCTTTTCTTGCTACTTCAACCAACTTCTTTGCAATACCCGGACGAGCCATAGATGTACCTAACAAATATTTATGCTCGTAAACAGCTCCTGCCTGTACGCAAGGAATAATGTAATCCTCGCAGAACTCATCGGTGATGTCTTCAATGTAGAGCTTGGTGGCACCGGATAACTTGGCACGTTCCTCCAGACCGTCTAGCTCCTCTCCCTGACCGCAATCGATACAACAGCAGACAACGTCATAGTCATAGGTCTCTTTCAACCAAGGAATGATGGCAGTGGTGTCAAGGCCGCCGGAATAAGCTAAAACAACTTTTTCTTTCATAAATGTATCCTCCTGTGATTCGCATTTTGTATACTGATTTTTTCAATATAAACAATATACAATAAAACCAATGGGAACGCAAGTATAAATTATGCATAAAATATGAATAAATAAACAAATCGCCTCAGAATAGGTATAGAATAAAGAGTGTATACGTGAATAAATATACATAAAAAATTTATAAAAATAATAAAAACTTCTTTACTTCATATGAAAATTGTACTAAACTAGAAAGCGAAGTTATTTCGTATGATGAAAAGAGGTAGGAGATTATGATAAAGGCGGGCATTATTGGAGCAACCGGATATGCGGGAGCAGAACTGGTGCGTTTGCTGTATGGACATAAGGAAGTGGAAGTGGTTTGGTATGGATCCAGAAGTTACGTGGATCAGAAGTTTGCAGATATATACCATAATATGTTTCAGTTGATAGATGATAAATGTTTGGACGATAACCTGCCAAAGCTTGCTGAGGAGGTGGATGTGATTTTCACCGCAACACCCCAGGGATACCTGGCTTCTGTTTTGACAGAAGAAATTCTCTGCAAGACCAAGGTGATAGATTTGAGTGCAGACTATCGCATTAAGGATGTGGCTACATACGAGAAGTGGTATGGCATTGAGCATAAGAGTCCTCAGTTCATAGAGGAGGCTGTCTATGGTCTCTGTGAGATCAATAGAGATAAGGTTCCGGGGACAAGACTTGTGGCCAACCCGGGATGTTACACCACCTGCTCCATTCTCACAGCGTATCCTCTGGTGAAGGAGGGATATATCGATGTTTCTACTCTGATTGTGGATGCCAAGTCCGGCACTTCCGGAGCAGGACGAGGGGCCAAGCTTCCCAACTTGTTCTGCGAGGTAAATGAAAACATAAAGGCCTATGGAGTCGCCAGTCACAGACACACACCGGAGATCGAGGAGCAACTTGGTTACGCTGCGGGAGAGGATATTGTCATCAATTTCACGCCCCATCTGGTGCCTATGAACCGAGGGATTTTGGCAACGGAGTATGCCTCCTTGAAAAAGGTTACTTACCCGGATGGAAAGGTAGACTATCCGTCAGAAGAGATGCTTCGACAGGCTTACAATAAGTATTACAAGGATGAGCGTTTTGTTCGCCTCTTAGAGCCCGGCGTCTGCCCTGAGACCAAATGGGTAGAGGGAAGCAACTATGTGGACATTAATTTTGTGATTGACGAGAGAACGCATCGGGTGATTATGATGGGGGCACTGGATAACATTGTAAAGGGCGCTGCAGGACAGGCGGTTCAGAATATGAATATTCTCTTTGGATTTCCGGAGCATGAGGGTCTGGATTTGGTGCCTATGTTCCCATAATTGGGGAGAGAAGAAAGAGGGAAATGTATTGACAGATATTATCATTCGCACCATGGACGAACAGGATTATGAAGAGGTTTATCAGCTTTGGCTGCAGATACACGGCTTTGGCATGAGAAGTATTGATGACTCCAAGGAGGGTATCCTGCGCTTCATCAGGCGCAATCCCAACACCAGCGTGGTGGCAGTGGAGGGAGAGCAGATCGTGGGTTCCATTCTCTGCGGCCATGATGGGAGAAGAGGATGCCTTTATCATGTGTGTGTTCAGGAGGAATACCGCAAGCACGGCATCGGCAAGCGTATGGTGACAGAGTGCATGCGACGGCTGCAGGAGGAACAGATCAGTAAAGTCTCTTTAGTGGCCTTTAAGGATAACGCCCTGGGGAATTTCTTCTGGGAGGAAGAGGGATGGACCTTGCGGGATGATTTGAATACCTATGATTTTGTGTTAAATGAGGAGAATATTACCCGATTTAACTGGTAATTTGTGAAGTACATCAGTAATGACGGAGGAGATAACCATGGAAATAATAAAAGGTGGCGTGACAGCAGCAAAAGGATTTCAGGCGGCCAATACGGCGGCGGGCATTAAGTATAAAGACAGGGATGATATGGCGCTTATTTACAGCGAGAAGCCCTGTGTGGTGGCAGGAACTTTTACCAGGAATGTGGTAAAGGCGGCTCCGGTAAAATGGGACCGGCGCATTGTGACAGAGAGTGCTTTTGCTCAGGCGATTGTGGTGAATGCGGGAATTGCCAATGCTTGTACCGGTGAGGAGGGAATGGAATACTGCAGACAGACCGCAGGGTATGCTGCCCAGGCATTGGGGATACCCCGGGATTCTGTGCTTGTGGCATCCACCGGTGTGATTGGGATGCAGCTCCCTATGGAGAAGCTGACTGCGGGAATTACTGCTATGGTTCCCAAACTCTCTGATACCACCTTGGCAGGAGAGGCTGCCGCAAAGGCTATTATGACTACCGATACACATAAGAAAGAGGCGGCGGTGACATTTTCCATTGGAGATAAGGTGGTCACTGTTGGAGGAATGAGCAAGGGAAGCGGCATGATTCACCCGGATATGTGCACCATGCTTGCCTTTGTAACAACGGATATTGCCATCTCCAAAGAACTGCTTCAGGAGGCACTAAGCAGCGTGGTGGATGACACCTACAATATGATTTCCGTGGATGGAGATACCTCTACCAATGACACCTGTCTGGTGCTTGCCAACGGCATGGCAGGAAATGATATGATCACAGAAAAGGGCCAGGCTTACGATGCCTTTGTTCAGGCACTGTTTCAGGTAAACAGGGACTTGGCTAAGATGATGGCAGGAGATGGAGAGGGGGCCACAGCTCTCTTTGAGGTGAAAGTTGTGGGCGCAAGGACAAAGGAGGAGGCAGTGATTCTTTCTAAGTCAGTGGTTACGTCCAGTCTTACCAAGGCGGCCATCTATGGTCATGATGCCAACTGGGGAAGAATTCTTTGTGCTCTGGGGTACGCCGGAGTGGATTTTGACCCGGAGAAGGTGGATTTGTATTTTGAGAGTGCAAATGGCAAATTGCAGATTGTGAAGGATGGGGTGGCGCTTGGCTATTCTGAGAAGGAGGCCACTGAGATTTTGACTGCAGATGCGGTGACAGCCATTTGTGATATGAAGCAGGGTGGGGCAGAGGCCACAGCCTGGGGATGTGATTTGACCCATGAGTACGTGACCATCAATGCGGATTACAGATCTTAAGCGATAGAGATACCATAGAAAGAGGCGATAGTTATGGAAGATAAGAACATGAAAGAAATTATGGGAAAGGCAGAAGTGCTCATTGAGGCATTGCCCTATATTCAGCGATTTAACCGCAAAATTATTGTGGTGAAATACGGTGGAAGTGCAATGATCGATGAGGATTTGAAGCGACAGGTGATTCAGGATGTGACCTTGCTGAAATTAGTTGGATTTAAGCCAATCATTGTTCACGGAGGCGGCAAGGAAATCAGTCGCTGGGTGGAAAAGACCGGAATGGAACCGGAGTTTATCAATGGCTTGCGAAAGACAGATGCCCCTACGATGGAAATCGCCGAGATGGTTCTGAACAAGGTGAACAAGTCCTTGGTTCAGATGGTAGAGCAGTTGGGTGTCAATGCCATCGGTATCAGTGGCAAGGATGGAGGACTTCTCAAGGTAAAGAAAAAGTATTCTGATGGTCAGGACATTGGATTTGTAGGGGAGATTACCCAAGTGAATCCCAAAATACTTATGGATTTGCTGGAAAAGGATTTCCTTCCCATCATTTGTCCCATTGGATTGGATGATGAGTTTAATACATATAATATCAATGCGGATGATGCGGCATGTGCTATTGCTCAGGCAGTCAAGGCAGAGAAATTAGCTTTTCTTACGGACATCGAGGGTGTCTATAAGGATCCCACAGATAAGTCTACACTGATTTCTGAACTGACACTTTCCGAAGCCCAGGGGCTTATTGAAGAAGGGTATATCGGTGGTGGTATGCTTCCTAAGCTGAATAATTGTATGGAGGCCATCACCCAGGGAGTTTCCAGAGTCCATATCCTAGACGGACGCATTGCCCACTGCCTCTTGTTGGAAATCTTTACCAACAGAGGAATCGGTACGGCAATTTTAGATGATAAGGAGAAGAAATTTTACGATGAAAAGTGTTGATTTGATTCAGGGGGCAGAGGAGAATCTGTTCCATGTATACAATCGTTTTTCCGTGGTCTTTGATAAGGGAGAGGGAGTACATCTCTATGATGTGGATGGAAAGCAATATCTGGACTTTGCATCCGGCATTGGAGTTATGGCTTTTGGATACGGAGACAAGGAATACGGGGATGCTCTAAAGACCCAGATAGATAAACTTACACATACGTCTAATCTGTATTACCATGAGCCTATGATTATGGCTGCAGAGAAGGTGTGCAGAGTCTCAGGTATGGATAAGGTGTTCTTTACTAACAGCGGTGCAGAGGCCATTGAGGGGGCCATCAAGACAGCTAAGAAGTACGCATATCTTCGAGACGGCTTTGCGGGGCATGAGATTATTGCTATGGAGCATTCTTTCCACGGGCGTACGGTGGGATCTTTATCCGTTACAGGCACGGAGCATTACAGGGAACCTTTCCTTCCCTTGATGGAGGGAGTTCGCTTTGCAACCTTTAATGATTTGGACAGCGTCAAGGCCCGGATTACGGACAAAACTTGTGCCATTATTATGGAGACCATTCAGGGAGAAGGGGGACTTTACCCGGCGGAACCGGACTTTATCAAGGGGGTTCGCAGACTTTGTGATGAGCATGACATTCTGTTGATTTTGGATGAAATTCAATGCGGCATGGGACGAAGTGGAGCTATGTTTGCATGGCAAAAATATGGAGTAAAGCCTGATATTATGACCAGCGCCAAGGCTTTGGGGGCGGGAGTTCCCGTAGGAGCATTTCTGGTGACTGACAAGGTGGCAGACGCATCCTTAGTGCCGGGAGATCACGGCACCACCTACGGAGGCAATCCACTGGTTTGTGCCGCTGTGGATAAGACCATACAGATGATGGAGAGTCGCCGGATACCGGAACATGTGGAATCCTTGAGCTCTTATCTGGAAGAGGTCTTAGATTCTATTGTGGCGGAGTATGATTTTGTTGAGAGCCGTCGAGGCATGGGATTTATGCAGGGCTTGGTGCTTACCATACCTGTAGGTGACGTGGTGAAAAAGGCATTGGATGCAGGGCTGGTTGTTTTGTCTGCAGGGGGAAATGTTCTTCGATTCCTGCCACCTCTTGTCATTGAGAAAAATCATATTGATGAGATGGCAACCATACTTCGGCAGGTTTTAGACCAAATGAAATAATTTGAAATAATTTTGTAAAACTCTTGTAATGAATTGAAAGTTTCGATAGAATAATTCACATAGCATAAGATTTCCTTCTGTGGTATCTCCGGGAAGGGAGCGTATTATGAATAAGAAATATATAGCACTATGTGTACTCATTGCGTTAGGGATAGTTGCCCTTATGGGATGTGGCAGACAGTCCTATTTGCAGGATCAGACCCGGGCCACGGCCCAAGACGACACCAACTTGGGAGAGACAGAGGGGCAGGGAGATGCGAGTTCCGGAGATGACTGTTTCGTGCAGGTATCCGGGGCGGTGAAGAATCCCGGGGTCTATCAACTTCCCGTGGGGAGCCGTGTCTATCAGGCCATTGAGAAGGCCGGGGGATTGCGGGATGATGCGTGTGCGAAGGATTTGAATCAGGCGAGAGTTTTGACAGATGGAGAGATGATTCATGTCAATACAGTGGAGGAGTCAGAGGCCGAGATGTCTCCGGGGCAGGGTGATGATAGGGTGAATATCAACACCGCCACGGCGGAGGAACTGACTAGCCTTCCGGGCATTGGTAAGACCAGAGCACAAACGATAATCGACTATCGTGAGAGCAATGGTCTTTTTTCTGCGCCGGAGGATTTGATGAAGGTTTCCGGGATTGGTGAGAGCACCTATAACAAATTGTCAGGCGCAATTAAAGTGAATTGAGGTTTGAGATGGCAAAAAAGGTATTAGTAGTTGATGATGAGAAATTAATTGTAAAGGGTATTCGCTTCAGCTTGGAGCAGGATGGTATGGAAGTGGACTGTGCCTATGACGGTCAGGAGGCACTGGATATGGCCACAGCCAATGAATACGATATGATTTTGCTTGATGTGATGCTTCCTAAGATGGATGGCTTTGAAGTGTGTCAACGGATTCGAGAATTTTCCAATATGCCTATTGTGATGCTCACAGCTAAGGGCGACGATATGGATAAGATTCTTGGATTGGAGTATGGTGCGGATGATTATATTACCAAGCCCTTTAATATTCTGGAAGTAAAGGCAAGAATCAAGGCGATTATGCGTCGTACCACTCCCGCCGTTGTGAAGGAACAGAAGATGACGCGGATACACAGCGGTGACGTGTTAATGGACACAGAAGGTCGCAGGCTTTTCATCAAGGATCAGGAGATTAATGTTACCTCAAAGGAATTTGACATGTTGTTGCTTTTGGTGACAAATCCGGGGAAGGTATACAGTCGTGACAGTTTGCTTGACACTATTTGGGGGCAGGATTACCCAGGAGATGCAAGAACAGTAGATGTTCACATTCGTAGACTGCGAGAAAAGATTGAGCCCAACGCCAGTGAACCACGCTATGTACACACCAAATGGGGAGTAGGATACTACTACCAGCAGTAACAGAGGAATCCATGAAGAATAATTTTAATCTCAAAGATTTTTTCAATAGTTTCAGAGTTCGTATCGCGGTACTGGTGCTGCTGGTTGGAGTAGTGCCATGTACCGTGTTTGTGGTGTCATTTTCATCCCTTTATGAGAAACAAGCCGTAAATAGTGATGTCACCGACTTGGTGTCAAAGGGGCAGGTGTTAAACAAGCAAATTATCTCCAGCGGTTATCTCAATCAGCGGGATTCCGAATTGGTGGACAATCAGTTGGAGGTGTTGTCCGGCAACTTGTCCGGTCGTATCATGGTGATTGACAATACCCTTACCATTATCAAGGATACCTATAACGCTGATGAGGGGAAGACGATTATCTGGGGCAATGTGGTAAGCACTTTTCAGAACAAGACTACATCGGTATATGATGATGACAATGATTATTTGGTGGTTACCGTTCCCATTAAGGCTGACGGGGATGATGATGTGCAGGGTGTTCTGGTAATGAATAAGACCATGTCATACATCGATACGAATCTGGAGTATTTTCAGTCTCTTTCCATCATACTGTGTTTGATTTTATATATTCTCATGCTTGTGCTGGCACTGTTTTCTTCAGACTACTTTACCAAGCCATTCCGCAAATTCTGCTCTGTGATAGAGGATGTGGAAAACGGTGTAAGTCAGGATGTGGTGGTAGTGGACGATTTTACGGAAACCGCAGATGTGTCTAATCGAATGAACAGCCTGCTGAATCGTATGCGCGTGGTAGACGAATCCAGACAGGAATTTGTGTCCAACGTGTCTCATGAGTTGAAGACTCCATTGACATCTATGAAAGTGCTGGCGGATTCTCTCAATGGGCAGGAAGATGTGCCGGTGGAACTGTATCGGGAGTTTATGCAGGATATTGGTGAGGAGATTGAGAGAGAGACCAAGATTATCAATGATCTGCTCTCTATGGTCAAGATGGATAAGGCGGCTGCCACTCTGAACATCGCACCTGTGAATATGAATGAATTGATTGAATTGATTTTGAAGCGTCTGAAACCTATCGCGGAGAAGCAGCATGTTGAGTTGGTGTTTGAAAGTTTTCGACCGGTGACCGCTGAGATTGATGAGGTGAAGTTTACACTGGCCATTACCAATCTGGTGGAGAATGGTATTAAGTATAACCAGGAGGGGGGATGGGTTCACGTATCCCTCAATTCAGACCATCAGTATTGCTACATTAAGGTGGAGGATTCCGGTATGGGTATTCCGGAGGATAGCCTGGATCATATTTTCGAGCGATTCTATCGAGTGGACAAATCCCATTCCAGAGAAATCGGAGGAACGGGACTTGGTCTTGCAATTACCAAGAGTGCCATCTCTATGCACAAGGGAGACATTAAGGTTCACAGTGTAGAAGGGGAAGGCACTATGTTTGATGTAAGACTGCCTTTGAATTACATTGCAAAGGAGGTCCGGTAATGAGAAAGAGAATTGTTTCTTGGGTCGTATTGATGACGTTGATACTTTCCTGTTTTGCAGGCTGTAAGAAAGAAAATGAAGACGCCGGCATCAAGATATACTATATGGATGCTCTGGGCAATGGTTTGGTGACAGAATCACATGTGTTGCGTGCCAAAAGCAGAGAAAAGCAGGCAAAAGAAATTATGACACTTCTTGCCAGCACTCCGGAGACGTCCGATTATCGAAGAACGATTCCCGAGGGTGTGGAGGTTTTGGATATCGTATTTGACAAGAAATCTGTCACCATTAACTTCGACCGTAATTACGAAGATTTCACAGGATATACAGAAGTTTTGATTCGTGCTGCAGTGGTGAAATCCCTGCTACAGATTGACGGGGTGGAAAGCGTTACCTTCTATGTGGCGGATAAGCCTTTGCTGGACAGTAAGGGAATTCTGGTGGGAAGCATGAGTGGGGAATCCTTTATTGAAGATTATGGGGAGGAGACGGACAGCTTGATCAAGACCACCCTGACTTTGTACTTTGCCAGCGCCAACGGTCAATCTCTGGTAAAAAAGAATGTAGATGTCTACTACAACAACAATATTGCTAAAGAACGTTTGGTGTTGGAGAATCTCATTAAGGGAGTGGATGATGAGGATGCCAAATCTGCCATTCCTGCGGGGACGAAACTGTTAAATGTCACCGTGACCGACGGTGTTTGCTATGTAAATTTTGACTCCACTTTTTTGAACGTGGATTCCGGCATTTCTGCGGATGTGGTGGTGTATTCCATTGTAAATTCCCTCACGGAATTGGATAATATCAACAAGGTGCAGTTGTTGGTGAACGGAGCTTCTTCTGTGACCGGCAATGCAAGCATGATTAAGCTTGGCACATCTTTTGAACGAGATACCACCAAGGTCATGGAAGCGGTGGAGCGAGAGATTTTGGTTGAGGATGGTGGACAATGACAAAGAGAATCCTATGTCAGTTTGTGACATTGTTTCTCCTTGGAATGGGAATTGGCCTTTGCCATCAATGGATATGTGCTGTGGGAGCAGTTCTCTTTTTGGGATATCTTCTATGGCACATTCCAAGGACATGGTCTCCGGGAAAGGGGCCGGGGGCGATTTGCCTGATTGCCGCATTATGCCTGATACTGGGACTGTGGCGAGGGGGTAGTTATGAGAGCGCATGCAAGGAGTTGGATGAACTCGTCTCAACTTCACAAACCATTTCCTTTCAAGGAAAACTCTACAAAAAAGAAATTCAATCTGAAAGAACAATCTATTATCTGCAAGATGTGATTTTGCAGGGGGAAGGACAAGTGATGAATTGTCCCGCCCTACTTCTTTATCCGGATTCGGATGATGATTCCATTGGAACTATTTTCGTAGGAAAAGCAACAATCAAACCATTTGAAAACAAGAAAAATGACGGGAACTTTGACCAGGAAAGCTATTATAAGAGTAATGGTATTTTTGTTCAGTTGGTTAAGCCTGAGATTTATAGGCGAATTGTACCCAAATGGGATCTGCGACAGCAGTTGTATGTGTTAAAAAAGAGAATAAGTCACGTGTATGAATTTTCTCTTCCGGCAGAGGAGAGTGGTATCATGGCAACCATTGCCATGGGAGATAAAGAGAGTCTGGAGCCGGAAGCAAAGGATTTGTTTCGTATGGCAGGGCTGTCCCATATCCTTGTCATCTCCGGCTTACATATTTCTGTGGTGGGGATGGCGCTCTATGGTCTGCTGCGAAAAATGAAATTAGGTTTTGCCATAGCAGGAGGCGTTTCCTTTGGGATGGTTACACTTTATGCCATTATGTGTGGTATGGGAAATGCTACCCTTCGGGCGGTGATCATGTATGGGGTGATGCTTTTGGGAGAGGTGTTGGGCAGCGCATATGACTCCTTGACGGCATTGTCATTTGCGGCTTTGGTGATGGTCTGGGGAAATCCTCTGCTTATACAGAATACGGGATTTTGGCTGTCCTTTGCAGCGGTACTGGGCGTGGTGACTATCGGAAAGCAGATTTCTGATAAGGCGACGTGCAATCCTGTTGTCCAACAAGTCTCTACTATGTTAGGGGTGCAGTTGGTATTACTTCCGCTTTTAGCAATGTTTTACTATGAGATCCCGCTATACAGCGTGATCCTTAATTTGCTTTTACTTCCTTTTGTGGGAGTTTTGCTTGGGGTGGGTTTGCTGGGAGGCATATTGGGATTGTTTCTCCCATTTTTGGGGAAGATTGTTTTGAGCGTTTGCCATTTCTTGATTTATGGATACGAATGTTTGGCTGATGCCTCCTTGCATTTGCCGGGAGCGAGACAAATCATTGGATGCCCGCGGCCTTGGCAGATTATAGTGTTCTACATCATCTTGTACATTGCGTGCTATAGATGGCAGCAGTGGAAGAGATTTGTGGGAATCGTTGTTGCCCTAATGCTTCTATGTGTTTCACCGCATGGTCGATTTGAGATGGACGTGCTGGATGTGGGGCAGGGAGATGCCATATTTTGGCAGAGTGAGGAAGGGGTTACTTTCTTTGCAGATGGGGGCAGCAGTGATGTGAAGCAGGTGGGGAAATACCGCATTCTGCCCTTCCTAAAGTATCGGGGTATCAGGAAGATAGATTACTGGTTTGTGTCTCACACCGATGAAGATCATATCTCAGGATTGCTGGAGTGTATGCAGCAGGGATATCCCATCAAACGTCTGGTGTTTTCCTCCTATGTGGTGAAGGATGACAATTACAGAGAACTGGTGGAAGAGGCAAATCGTCAGAGGATTCCCATCTCCTATATGAGAGAGGGAATGCGCTGTGGCACAGAGAGTCTTGGTATTACCTGTCTTGCGCCTGATAAGAGGGATTCCGCAACTCCGGATGTCTGTGGGGACCCTAATGCCATGTCTATGGTGCTTCTGGTGGAAACTGAGGGATTCAGGGCTTTGCTTACCGGAGATTTGACAGCGGAACAGGAGCGAAATCTTCCACTGGATGAGATAGGTGTGGTGGATGTATATAAGGCCTCTCATCATGGCTCCAACAGTTCTTCGTCCCAGGAGATGCTCGATGTTATTCGCCCAAGGGTGACTGTTATCTCCTGCGCTTTGCACAACCGCTATGGACACCCGGGGGAAGACGCCCTCCGGCGCATTCGCCGGACAGGCAGCCGTATCCTCTACACCATGGATTCCGGCCAGGTAACCATTAGGGACGGATACTAATGGCACACATGCCCCACTTTACGTGTTGCCTAGTAAAATAACACACGTTATGTTATGATAAATTGCACCGGAGAAACTTTATATGACGCAGGATATCGTGGGATATTAGATATTACGGGGATGTCCCGGAATGTCAGCAAAATGTGAAGACAACTCCTATTTTATATCCGCTGTTTCCATTGTACAGCGCGACAAAATATAAAAGGTTGGTAGGTTTGTAATATGAGTAAGAAAAATTATGAGAATTTCCCATTATCCTTAGCGCTATTTGATGCACTACCTGTAATATTCTTTTGTATTGCTATGATTGTGATTGCTACGGGATTTCACAATGGATTCTTTATTGCAGGAGCAATGATTTGTACATGGGCCGGCTTGGGCAAGGTAGTCTGGAAAATCATCATTGCATCCACGGGAAAGGATATCAACCTGCTCAATAAGCAACTTCGTGTGCTGATGCCTGTGGGATTTTTTCTGATGATTGTTGGAGCAGTTACAGGAATGGATGGCGCAATGTGGAGAAGTTTGGTGGGGAATATCATCTCTTTTCCTGCCAATGTTTTCTTTGGAATTACTATGGCGGGGATGATTCTTATGAGTATCTTTGCGGTAAAACTAGATTCCACAAAGGCTCGCTCCCACTGGATTGAACAGATTACAAATGCCATTGCGCAAGGGTACTTCCTTCTGGGGGTGCTTTGCTGTATTTCTTAACGAGACAAGGAGATTAGGATATGGGAAAAGAACATTGGGATACATATGTGGATTGGAATCCCTGGCATGGTTGCACCAAGATCAGTGCAGGGTGCAAATATTGTTATGTGTATCGACAGGATGAAATGTATGGCAGTAACATTGCCAGCAGCATATGCAGAAAAACAGGAGCATTCTATCTCCCTATGAAAAAGAAGAGGGACAGAAGCTACAAAATTCCATCCAATAAAATTGTGTTTACCTGCTTTACCTCGGACTTTTTGCTGAAAGACGCAGATGAGTGGAGGACAGAGTGTTGGCAAATGATGAAGGAACGCAGTGATTTGTGGTTCTATTTTTTCACCAAACGAATTGATCGCTTAAAGCAGTGCCTTCCATCGGATTGGGGAGACGGCTATGATAATGTAATTATAGGATGTACCGTGGAAAATCAGGATAGGGCAGATTTTCGTTTGCCGATTTTTAACGAACTGCCAATCAAACACAAATCCATTATTGTTTCTCCATTACTTGAGCATGTTGACATTTCATCATACCTCAATGACACCATAGAAGAAGTGGCCGTGGGAGGAGAGTCCGGAGTCAATGCCCGCCCATGTGATTATGACTGGATTCTGGATTTGCGAAGACAGTGTGTGGAGAGAGACATTCCCTTCCGCTTTCATCAGACAGGAGCCTATTTCAAAAAAGATGGAAAAATGTATCGGGTGAAGCGGAGATATCAGATTGAGCAGGCCATAAAAGCGGGGATAGATTACAAGATTGGAGAATATCTCATTCCGGAAAATGTGGACTATTGGGTTTACAAAGAAAAGGAACCCAAAGAGGGCAAACCTTGATGTCCGCAACTCCATAGAGTTTGGAAATGTGGTGAGAAATATTCTGAAAGAACTTTAAGATGGTTCTTGACTCTCCCCTCTAGGGGAGGATTTATCATGTAAATGTAAAGGAGGTAGTTACATTTTGGATAACATACAAATCAGAGGACTAAAACAGAATAATCTCAAAAACATTTCCTTAGATATTCCTAAGAATAAGATTGTGGTTTTTACAGGAGTATCCGGTTCGGGAAAGAGCAGCATTGTCTTTGACACCATTGCGGCGGAGAGTCAGAGACAGATGAATGAAACCTACACCGCATGGATCCGCGGAAGACTTCCCAAGTTCGAGAAGCCCCAGGTGGATTTTATTGACCACCTGAACCCCTCCGTTATCATTGACCAGAGTCGTTTGGGAGGCAACGCCAGATCTACCGTGGGAACTATCAGTGATATGTATTCGGCCCTGAGATTGTTGTTCTCTAGAATTGGAACACCTCAAATTGGACCGGCATCTTATTTCTCTTTTAACAATCCAAATGGTATGTGTCCCACATGCGGGGGCATCGGCAAAATAATGGATTTAGACATACAAAAGCTCATTGATGAGGATAAGACATATGATGAGGGCTGCTTTTTACTGCCGGCCTTTGGCCCGGACAAATATTATTGGAAATTATACCGCCATCCGGAGCTATTTCGCACAGATGTGAAATGGCGGGATTTGACCCAGAAGGAACGAAATCTTCTTCTATACGGGAGTTACGAAAGAGGAGGGGAGCGTGTACATAATAAGGTTGAGGGAGTATACAATCAGTTTAAGCGTTTGACCCTCATGAAGAGCCCGGAGGAGCAGAGGGATACCACCCTAAAGAAAATCAATCAGTTTATGTTCGAGTGTGAGTGTCCGGATTGCAAAGGCAAGCGATTAAATGAAACGGCTCTGTCCTCAAAAATCAACGGATACAGTATAGCGGATATGTGTGAAATGGAGTTTACACAACTTAGGGAGGAACTATCCCACATTGATGATCCAAGAGGAACGTCCATTGTGGCAGCCCTGACGGCATCCCTGGATAGAATGATCGATATTGGCCTTCCCTATCTCTGTATGAATCGGGAGAGTTCCTCTCTTTCCGGTGGAGAGGCTCAGAGGCTGAAATTGGTTCGATATATGGGCAGTTCCCTCTGCGGTATGATTTATATTTTTGACGAGCCCAGCACGGGGATGCATCCCAGAGATGTTCACAGAATGTCAAGACTTTTGAAGAGCCTTCGAGATAAGGGCAACACAGTGCTTGTTGTGGAGCACGACAAGGATATTATCAGCATTGCCGATGAAGTGATTGACATTGGCCCTTTGGCGGGAAGAAACGGCGGTCAGGTGTTGTTTCAGGGAAGCTATGAGGCGTTACTTCTCAGTGATACCAGAACAGGAAAGGCCTTAAGCCACGAGATACATATTAAAGAAAATGTGAGGAAGCCAAAGGGATATCTTCCCGTCCGGGACGCTTGTGTCCACAATCTCAAACACATAGATGTTGACATTCCGATGGGAATTCTCACCGTGGTGACAGGGGTGGCCGGAAGTGGCAAGTCTTCCCTGATCAGAGATGTGTTTGCCAAAGAATATCAGGAGCAGGTGATACTCATTGACCAGAGCGCCATCACAGCCACAGGTCGCTCTACTGTCTGTACCTTTATGGGCTTCTTCGATGAAATCAGAAAGGTTATGGGAAATGCCAACGAAGTGGACAGCAGTCTGTTTTCCTTTAACAGCAAAGGGGCCTGCCCGGCATGTAAGGGCCGAGGATTCATCACCACGGAGCTTGTGTTTATGGACCCCGTGACCACGGAGTGTGAGTGCTGTCAGGGCAATCGATACAGCAAGGAAGCAATTGACTACACCTATCAGGGGAAAAATATCGTAGATATCTTGCGTATGAGTGTGGAGGAGGCTGCCGAGTTTTTTGCCGACAACAAGAAGATTATGAAAAAGATAAATGCCCTGTTGGAGGTGGGACTTCCTTACATTTCACTGGGGCAACCCCTGTCTACCTTTTCCGGGGGCGAGAGACAGCGGGTAAAATTGGCACAAAACATTCATCAAAAGGGAAACATCTACATTTTAGACGAACCCACCACGGGATTGCATGCTTCCGATATTGAAAAGGTTATGGAACTTCTCGAGGGTTTTGTGAACAGAGGCAATACAGTTATTGTGATTGAGCACAACACAGATGTGATGAAGTTAGCCGACTATCTCATCGATGTGGGCCCCGACGGGGGGACCGGCGGTGGTGAGATTGTGTTTACAGGCACTCCGGCAGAGATGATTTCAAAGGCAGATACCATCACGGCGAAATATTTGCGAAAGTAAAAGCATTTTCCAAATATTTTCAAGAATCTACGGAATAAGTCTTGACAGAATGACATTCCTCCATTAGAATGATTTAGTGTGTTTGCGACAGACTGTCCGTGTCCGGCTTTGTCGCCACAGGTTACAATAATTACGATATCTAAGACATTGGAGGTGTACAGATTGGCTAACATTAAATCTGCTAAGAAGAGAGTATTAGTTACT
>JAQXIY010000006.1 GCA_029008035.1 Lachnospiraceae bacterium | reverse complement strand
CATAAAGAAATTTGTCATATATTTATATTATCTTGCTTTATATAAAAACACCTCAAGACAAATGTTGTATATAAACCAGAGTCAGCTAGATGTTTAGGGTAAAGAAAAACCCCTGTAAACATAGAGTTTACAAGGGTTTGTGAGTTCTTGCTTATTATCTCTTTGAGAATTGTGGCGCACGACGAGCACTCTTCAAACCGTACTTCTTACGCTCCTTCATACGAGGATCTCTTGTAAGATATCCGGCAGCCTTAAGTGTAGGTCTGTACTCAGCATCTACCTGAAGCAATGCTCTTGCAATACCATGTCTGATGGCACCGGCCTGACCTGTGTAACCGCCACCCTTAACATTTACCAAAACATCGAACTTGTCTACATTGTCTGTAGCAACAAGTGGCTGACGAACAACAACCTTCAATGTCTCTAAGCCAAGATACTCATCGATATCTCTTTTATTGATTGTAATCTTACCTGTACCAGGTACCAAATATACTCTAGCAACAGATGATTTTCTTCTTCCTGTTCCGTAATACTTTGTATTAGCCAATGTAATCTACCTCCTTGCCGAATTAGAATGTTAACTCTTCTGGTTTCTGAGCTGCATGCTTGTGGTCTGGACCAGCGTATACAAACAACTTCTTGTACATCTCTCTTCCCAAAGGTCCCTTTGGAAGCATACCCTTAACTGCATGCTCGATTACTCTCTCAGGATGCTTTGCTAACATATCCTTCAAGTTTGTCTCCTTCATACCACCAACATAATCTGAATGATGATAGTACATCTTCTGGTCTAACTTCTTACCAGTAACAGCAATCTTCTCAGCATTAACAACAATCACATAATCTCCACAATCAGCGTGAGGTGTGAAAATCGCCTTATTCTTTCCTCTTAATACCTTAGCAACTTCAGATGCAAGACGACCTAATGTCTTTCCCTCTGCATCTACCACATACCATTTTCTTTCAACCTGACTTGGGTTTGGCATATAAGTCTTCATTTGGTTTCCTCCTTAAAAATCATAAGCCGCCTTCTCCGTACAATGTCCGAAATACGGATACCGGCATTTGTATAGTCAAAACACGGCTTCGGGGCTATTGAAGCCACGTTTCAAAACTACGTCAGCCTTAACATTATATTACACACCCCGGGGTGTGTCAAGATAAATATTCTATCCCTATCATAGTGAGTCCATGGGCAGGTGCAGTAGGGCCTGCCAGACCACGATCCTTACCTGCCAGTATCTCTTCCATCTGTTCCGGCTCTATCATTCCGGCACCCACCTGAACCAATGTGCCCGCAATAATGCGTACCATATTATATAGAAAGCCATTTCCCGTTACGCGAATGGAAATCATATCGCCGTCCTTGCTCACATCCAGCGAGTAGATAGTTCTCACAAAAGTGTTTGTTTGGGCGTGTACCGATGAAAAACTTGTAAAATCATGTTCTCCCACAAGATAAGTCGCCGCCCGTTGCATCTTTTCCACGTCCAGAGGATAGTGATAAAAATAGCTGCTGTTTCTCTCCAGCGGCAGGGAAAATCTCCGATTGAGAATGCGATATTCATAGGTTTTCACACTTTTTGAAAATCTGGGATGAAAGTCCTCATCAACCTCACAAGAGTCCTGCACCACAATGTCCTCCGGTAACCTCTGATTCAGAGCAAAAGATATCTTCTCTGCAGGCATTTTGGTGTTGGTATCAAACACAGCTACATTTCCCAAAGAATGCACTCCGGCATCTGTACGACTGGCTCCCGTCACCTTGATATCCTCTCCCAACAATTGGCTCAGATTCTGATTCAGCACTTCTTCAATTGTAATTCCGTTGGGCTGCACCTGCCAACCGCAATAGTTGGTTCCTTCATACGCCACTACCAGTTTTACTCTCATATACACCACACTTATATAACAATTTACGTTGTACAGAGAAAAGCAATTTATATGTCGGGACCGCTCACAAGTACCCTTCATATAGATTGCTTTTTCTGTACAACTTACGTTTTATAGTAATGTCTTAATCAAAATAACAATAACAAAATAGATAACGACTACTGCATAACCGCCCAAGTCTCTCTTTTGATATACCAAAGGTTTCATCTTTGTGCGGCCGTCACCGCCCACATAGCACCTGGCTTCCATAGCAAGGGCAAGGTCATTGGCACGGCGGAATGCAGATACAAAAAGAGGTACAAGAAGCGGTACCATATTTTTTGCCTTCTTAATCAGCCCGCCGGATTCAAAGTCTGCGCCTCTTGCCATCTGGGCCTTCATAATCTTGTCTGTCTCCTCAATGAGGATTGGAATAAAGCGCAGGGCAATGGACATCATCATGGCAATCTCGTGCACCGGCACATGAATTTTGGACAGAGGACGCAGGGATTTCTCCAAGCCATCCGTCAACTGATTCGGGGTCGTTGTCAGTGTCATCACCGATGTTCCCATAATCAGATAAATCATCCTCACTGTCATTAAGGTGGCGTTTTTCACACCTTCCTTGGTGATTACAATCTTCCACAGGCTCACCAGGGGTTGCCCCGGTGTCAAAAACAGGTTCAATGCCCCCGCAATCAGAAGAAGAATCACAATGGCCTTCAGGCCTCTCACCATAAAGGAAAGGGGAACCTTACTCATATAAATAATTCCAAACATAAAAAGGGTTATCACACCAAAGCCCAAAAGTCCGTCAAAGGAAAACACGCTGATAATAAACAGCAGTGTGCCAAACAGCTTCGTGCGGGGATCCAAAGCGTGAATCACCGAATCCGCCGGATAATATTGTCCTAAAGTAATATCTCTCAACATAAATCTTTCTCACTTTTTACTTGCGGCCAAGCATCCGCAAAATTGCATCTTTTGCCTCTTCAACGGTAGTTGGTTCCGTGGACACGTCCATTCCCGCTTCACGCATCTCGTGCATCAGATACGTCACCTGGGGTGCCGCCAAACCAATCTCTTCCAATTCCTTGTAATGATGGAACACATCTCTGGGCACTCCGTCTAGCATAACGCTACCCTGATTCATCACAATGATGCGGTCTACATACTTCGCCACATCCTCCATACTGTGAGAAACCAAAATCACCGTGTTTCCATAGTGCACATGAGTCTCTGCAATCAAATCAAGTATTTCGTCCCGTCCCTTGGGATCCAATCCCGCTGTTGGCTCGTCCAGAATCAAAACCGCCGGCTTCATGGCCAGAACTCCCGCAATGGCAGCCCTTCGTTTTTGTCCCCCGGAGAGTTCAAAAGGAGATGCGTAATAGTATTTCTCCGGCAGGCCAACACTTTGCAATGCCTCAAAAGCCCGGAGGGTGTAATCCTTTTCCGGCAACCCCTGATTCTTCGGGCCAAAGCAAACGTCCGCGAACACTGTCTCCTCGAACAACTGATGCTCCGGATACTGGAATACCATTCCCACCTGGGTGCGCAAATCTCGCAGGTCATAATCCTTGTCATAGATATCCTGCCCATTGTAGTAAATAGCCCCCTCCGTAGCCCGAAGCAAGCCGTTCAGATGCTGAACCAAGGTGGATTTCCCTGAACCGGTGTGACCAATAATACCGATAAATTCTCCGTCATTGATCTTGAGGTTCACATTGTCCAAGGCTGTGATCTCATATGCTGTTCCCTGACTGTACCGATGAGATACCTTATCTAAAATAAATGACATAGTCTTGTCCTCTACTTGATTTTTGTCAGCGCGTCAATCAATTCCTGTCTGGTAAGAATACCATCGGGAATTGGCAATCCGCTGTTCTTTAATTCGTGTGCCAAAGCGGTAATCTGCGGCACATCCAATCGGTGCTCCTGCAAAGCATCTACCTGAGAAAATATCCCTCTGGGATTGCCCTCCATAACCACTTTGCCCTGATCCATAACATATACATAATCGGCATCTACCACTTCTTCCATATAATGGGTAATCAAAATGATGGTAACGCCTTTTTCTTTGTTCAACTTATGCACCGCCTGCAACACTTCTTTGCGTCCGTCCGGGTCCAGCATCGCTGTAGGCTCATCCAGAATAATACACTTGGGCTCCATTGCCATAACACCGGCGATGGCCACACGCTGTTTCTGTCCTCCTGAGAGCTTATTGGGTGAATGCTCCCGATATTTCCACATTCCCACAGACTTAAGACTTCTCTCCACCCGTTCCCAAATCTGTTCCGTGGGAACCCCAAGATTCTCCGGGCCAAACCCCACGTCTTCCTGTACCACGCTGGCGATAATCTGGTTGTCAGGATTTTGAAAAACCATTCCGGCCCGCTGTCTGATATCATAGACCAATTCATCGTCATTCACATCCATACCGTCCACAATCAGCGTTCCCTCGGAGGGTGTCAGAAGAGCATTGATATGCTTGGCAAAGGTAGACTTGCCGGAACCGTTATGTCCTAATACCGCAATAAATTGTCCCGGTTCTACCGACAAATCCAGATGGTCCAGGGCAACCTGAATCCCTTCTACATTGCCCTCTTCGTCTCTGGTGATATATTCATGTACTAAATTCTTTGCTTCTACGATTCCCATAAGAACCCTTTCTGTTTACCAGTGCAACCGATGAAGTTCCCCTTCCAGTTGCATATGGTCAAAATTATTCTGCCGCAAGGCCTCGTACAAAACGATGGCTGCGGAGTTGGATAAATTCAGCGAGCGAATATCCCCAATCATAGGTATACGGATACATTCCTCCGGATGTTCCACCAAAATCTCCTCAGGAATTCCTGCACTCTCCTTGCCAAACATAATGAAACAGTCCGGCTCATAGCTGACTTCCGTATATGTATGCTTTGCCTTGGTGGTGGCATAATATATCTTGGCCTCTGGATTGCGTTCCTTAAAATCATTCCAGTCATCATATCTGGTCACATCAAGTTTGTCCCAGTAATCCATTCCGGCGCGCTTCAATGTCTTGTCATTGATTCGGAATCCCAAGGGCTCAATCAAATGGAGCTTTGTGCCGGTGGCGACGCAAGTTCTTCCAATATTTCCGGTGTTCCCCGGCATCTCCGGTTCATACAAAATGATGTTCAACTCTGCCATTACTTTCCACTTCTTTCCTCTCGAAGTTCTGTAACAAATTCTTCCATACGGTCCAGTGCAACCTTCAGACTATCCAAAGAATATGCATAAGAGATTCGCAAAAATCCCTCTCCGCAGGCACCAAATGCCGTTCCCGGAACAACCGCCACCTTCTTCCGATTCAGAAATTCCGTAGCAAACTCCTCTGAAGTCATACCGAACTCCGCAATGGACGGAAAGATATAAAAGGCACCGAAAGGTTCAAAACACTGCAGGTGCATCTCTTCAAATCGATGCAACAAATATCTGCGTCTTGCATTGTACTCCTCTCGCATCTGCGCCACTTCTTCATCACAGTTCTTGACTGCCTCCACAGCCGCATATTGGCTGGTGGTAGGTGCACACATAATAGCATACTGATGAATCTTTAGCATCTGCTCAATGATTTCCGCCGGTGCGCAGGCATATCCCAGACGCCAACCTGTCATGGCATGCGACTTGGAAAAACCATTAATCAACACTGTTCTCTCTTTCATTCCCGGCAGAGATGCAATCGACACATGATTATCCAGATAGGTCAATTCCGCATAAATCTCATCACTGAGCACAAACAAATCATGCTTGATTACCACTTCTGCGATAGCCTCAAGGTCGGATTTTTCCATAACTGCCCCCGTAGGGTTGTTTGGAAATGGCATAATGAGAATCTTTGTCTTATCCGTGATAGCCGCCTCCAGTTCCTCTGCTGTAAGACGGAATTGGTTCTTTTCTTTCAATTCAATGACTACCGGGGTCCCCCCTGCCAAAACAGTACAAGGGAGATACGATACATAACTGGGCTGTGGTATTAACACTTCATCTCCCGGATCAAGCATAGCCCGAAGAGCAATATCGATAGCCTCACTGCCCCCCACAGTTATCAGCATCTCCTTGGCATAGTCATATTCTAAGGAGAATCTTCTCTGCAAATATTTGGCAATCTCCACCTTTAATTCCTTCAAACCGGCGTTGGAAGTGTAAAAGGTGCGACCTCTCTCCAGGGAATAGATTGCCTCATCCCGGACCTTCCAAGGTGTATCAAAATCCGGCTCACCAACACCAAGAGAGATGGCATCCTTCATCTCGCTGACAATATCAAAAAACTTACGAATTCCGGATGGTTCTATTGTCACGATGGTTTTCGATAATGGATTTCTCATAGACTCACCAGTTCCCTTTCATCCTTGCGTTGTTCTGCCATAACTGTTCCGTGGTCTTTATACTTTTTCAGAATAAAGTTAGTCTTGGTGCTGAGTACAGAGTCCAAAGGAGACAGCTTATCAGAGACAAACTCTGAAACCTCGCGGAGAGTCTTTCCCTCCAATGTAACCATAAAGTCAAACCCCCCCGAAATCAAATAGACAGAATTCACCTCGGGATAGTTGTAAATACGCTCGGCCACCTTGTCAAATCCCATGCCACGCTGAGGTGTGACACGTACTTCAATCAGGGCTGTTACCTTCTCGATGCCCGCCTTCTCCCAGTTAATCAAAGTGTGATAACCGCAGATAATATGCTCCTGCTCCATAGCTTCCAGCTCGTTCATCACAGTTGTCTCATCGCTTCCCAGCATAATTGCCAAGTCGTGTAAATCCACACGGCTGTTTGTCTCTATATAACTTAAAATCTTTTCTCTCATACTTACATCCTCCTCAATCATCAACCCAACACCCGATATAACTCATCCGTCTTTGGCGGCTCTAAAAATCTCTTTTCGTCTCCCCGCATAATCACTCGGTCGTTCCCTTCCACCGCCTTACCAATACGGGTGGCCTCTATGCCTGCCTGATGCAGTGCCCTCACAAGGGCATCCCCATCTTCAGCGGCCATAAGCATAGCGCCACTGGAAATCAGTCCGTAAGGGTTGATATCAAAATATTCACAAATCTCTACCGTTTCCTGCCGAATCGGTATCTTCTTCAAATCTATCTCCAGTCCAACGCCAGAGGCTTCTGCCATTTCCCAAAGGGCGCCGTAAATTCCCCCTTCAGTCACATCGTGCATCGCTCTAACGCCAGACTTTACGGCGACGGCGGCCTCCGGTACAACGGAAAGATATTGTTCAAAGCCTATGGCCACATCCACAAAGGACTCCGGGAAATATTCCTTCAATTCAGTCTCCCTCTCCTTTGCCAAAATCGTAGTTCCCTCAATGCCAATCCACTTGGTAAGAACGATGTCCATCCCGGGCTCCACCCCTGCGGTAGTCACAAGATGTCCTTTCTTCGCTTTCGCCACACCTGTGACACTCACCACCGGCTGATTCACCGTCTTGGTCACCTCTGTGTGTCCTCCCATAATTTGTATATGGGCGTTACGGCAGGCCTCCTCCATCTGCTCCATTATACGTTTCAGAGCGATCTCTCTGGTTCCATCAGGCAAAAGAATGGTGAGCATCACCCCGATAGGCTCTGCTCCTGAACTTGCCAAATCGTTGGCGGTAATCTGTATAGCCAACTTACCCACATCCTTGGTAGTTCCTGTAATGGGGTCGGTGGACATCACCAGAATCTCATCCGGTTCCAGCGCAATGGCAGCACAGTCCTCACCGATGCCCGGACCCTGGACCACTTCATCACGTCTATAATGCAATTGTTTCATAACAGAACGCTTCAACACGTTCTCCGGTACCTTGCCAACCTTCATATATCTAATCCCTATAAAAGTACACCACAAGGCTGCCTAATACTAGGCAGCCTTTTTTGCGGTCATCTATCTTATACTTAATGTGTCGATGTATTGTCCGATTCCGTTTCATCTTCGTCAGACGATTCCGTGCCGGGCTTATTCGGCTTTGTGTCGGTGGTAGGCTTTTGTGACTCTGCCTGCTGCTGAGCCGCTGCCTGTGCAGCCTGATTGCGACTGGCAATGGCGGCATCCGTCCAATTGGCCACAGTGGCCATGATCTGATCCGGATTCTGTGTCTCCACAGCGGCCAACACAGCTGCCTGTGCCTCCGGAGATGCCGTTGCAACACCCACGGAAATCACTTCCTTCGACGGATTATATTTGCTGTTGTTGAACACCTTGCGTTCCACTTCAACACCGTTTTCGTAGACAATCTTCCAAAGTCTTGCCGTATATCCGATATGTGGCTTTGTAGTGGTCTCCACATAACCGATGGGTTGATCCCCCACCGCTACATATTCCTTCTCAGGATCTGTCTGGCTGGTAATCTCACTTACAAATTCTACTTTGCGGTTCGGATCTCTTGTCTCTTTGCCATATATGGTAAAGTACAAATTGCCGCCGCTGGTATATGCTTCAATATAAATCGGTGTCTTCTGATTATTCTTAAATTGGAAGTCCTTTGCCCCATCGGCAATGGCCGCATCCATAGAAGGCTCCACATACCCTACAATCATAGAGTGTGCCGCTCTTGTTACCACTTCAAGTTCTGCTCGGATCACCGCATTGTACAAAGTAGATGAAACCTGACAGACACCGCCGCCATAGGTCTCGACTGTGGTTCCGTTCTCATAAGAGCCTGCCGGGAAATATCCATTCTCTGCTGTGGTTGGGCCAATGGATTCCGCCACGGATACAACCTCACCCGGGTAAACCACCTTGCCGTTTAGCTTCTCTGCCGCCACATTAATATTCTTGGTTCGTCCGTCAACCGCCGTTCCAAAGTTGGTGTTAAAGGTTGCCAAGACATCTTTGATGGTGGACAGTTCTTCTTTGGTTCCGCGAGGGGTGTCCTTCTCAGTGAAAAGCTTTAGTGTGGCATCCTTGCCATTCCATTCAGTAGAGAGATAATCAGCGATAGCCACAGCGGACTTTCCTACCAGAAGTGCTTCTCCCGGTGTACCCTCCACATATTCGAAAGTACCATCTACCAATTTGACTGTATTGTCAACAGCCTCTTCCACCAATTCACTCTTGTGCTGATTCAGGTAAGCTTCCACGGTAGGAATATCTGCCGTCAGCGACAGTGCAAAGTCTTTTTCCTTGCCATTCTTCATATCTGCTTGCGCCTTGTAACGTGAGATGATGTTACCCTCGTTACCATAAGAAAGTGCCCGGTCTACCACATCGCCATTCTTGGCACAAAGTCCCACCGTCTCGCAGTCAGCTGTGATGCTCTTGTCAGCAACCGTAAAAGTCAACTCCACATCATTATATTCTTTCACAAAATCACTGACGATAGCCTCGGCATCTTCCCTTGTCATACCGGAGACATCTACGCCACCAATGGAAATATGCTCCGGTATGGTGGTATTCTCCTCATCTGTAGTTGTTTTTTTGTCAGCCGCTTCTACGTCAAAGGCACTGAAACAGGTAATTCCCATTACAGATACTCCCATCAATACAAGCAAAGCACTTTTGAACTTCTTCATACAATATCCTCTCATAAAATCCAACGGGGATCTCCCCAAACAATTCATAGAATAATTGCTACCATTGTATAACAAATAACTGTCTGTTTTCAAGGTGAAAAGAGCCGAATATCATTGACAGTAATTGCAAACTTTTAGTATATTTAATGAACAAAGGGGTGGTGTGGTCTCTCACTATAAGAAACAGGCCAGCAACATAGTTGCCAACATACAGCCAATAACCACAATCACGATAATAGCAGCCAAGGCTCTGCTCTTTTTGGAATGCTTATAGTATTTCATCATATTCACCTCACTTAATTTATATAGGAAGGAAACATATGTTATTCCCTTTTTTAACCATATTTATGATTATTATAATCTTCCTGGCAATTCGCTATCGTTCCAACGAGAAGCATCAGGAAGAGATACAGGATGATTTCTGGTCCAAAGAGGCTGCCGCAAACGCCACGCCTCCTGTGGACTTAAGTAACCTAAAATATATTACCATTCCCTTGGATAAATTTCCACTAGGTTTCTCCCAAGAGGAAAAGATTCTCTCCATAGAATCCCAACTTCGGGAACTCTCCACCAAGCCTATGTTAAATCTCACAGGCAAAACCAACACAGAGTTAAAGCTCACCTACGGTGTACCCAATCTGGAGAAAATGATGGAAATCGGCGAGAATTTCGATGCGCTTACCATTCTCTTAAAGGACTATGCCCAGGCTTTGTTGGAACACAAAATGATTGCAGAAGCCATTGTGGTCTTAGAGTTCGGTGCAGGCATCGGAACCGACATCAGTCAGCACTACATAATGTTGGGAGAATGTTACCGGTCACTGGGCAAAACAGAAAAGATTTATCATCTGATTGACAAGATATCCCAATCCAATCTTCTCCTGGGTCCCAGCATCATTCGCCAACTCAACGCCCTTCTGGATGGCGACACAATTTCCATCGAAAGCCCGGAAGATTTTCAATTGTAAGCAATAGATGAAAAATGACCTCTGCCATTGACAGAGGTCTCTTTTTATATGATGTGCAAAACACTTCGAAGCAACGTCTCGCCGCCGGCAATCCAAAGCAATATGGCACCTATCACGTAGGCACCGGTTTTGGATTCAAAGCCAAAATGATACCCTGTATATAAGCCCCCTACAACCACAAGAACAGAACAGACAAGAATCACAATAGCCATCATTAATACGGATGTCCCTACAAAACCGCAAGCACATCCGGCAACCAACGTATAAAGACTCGTCACTGCAATAATCTTGATGTAATCAGCCACTCGTATGCCGTCTCGTCGTTTCTCATGAACAAACTCTTTCTTGATAGCTTTCACTATCAGTCGAACACCTAACATAGCAAATACCACTACAGCCACAATATAGCCCACAGTCTCTGCATTCATCACCACATTGTTCTGTCCAATCAGGTAACATACCGTGTATCCACCAAAGAAGAAAATCAATTGCAGCAATGCCACCAAGGTGCAAGCCAAAATTAACGCCTTGCGCTTCACATCCGCAAGCATAGCCCCTTCAATCTCCATAGCCGCAAAAATATCTAAGCTGATACCTGCTATTATCAAAATATTCTCAATCCAGTTCATCTATTCCTCCTAACTCCCACTCACGCAGACTCTAGTATAGGGGAAACCCTATATGCAATACATATGCAATTTTTTGCTGATGTAATGGGAGATTATACAAATTCCTATATTTGTATATCGTATCACTTAATATTTTCAATCATAGAAGCTTCTGACATAGAGATGTATACATCCACCAGCTCATTCACCGGTACTCTCATACCGCTCTCAATCCATCGCACTGCCACAGTACAAGCCATATAGCCGTAGTACTCCGCAATAAGTTCCGGAGTAAGCCAGTCGTACTTCGCCTTGGCCTTTACAGCCTCCACATTCATCCGGGCAAGGATGATGTCCTTAGCCGCCTTCATCATCATATCCTTGAAAGAATTCTGTCCCTCCAGTCGAACTGCCTTCTGGTAAAATTCTTTTTCTTTTTCAATGGCGGTAAAAATAAAGGTGATTCCTTCCCGCATCATACCATTGTCAAACAACGGCATGGCAGGCTCCATCAATTCCTCTCTCACAATCCATTCCAACAGTTCATACTTATCCTGAAAATGATTGTAGAAGGTAGGGCGAATCACCCCTGCTTTATCTGTAATTTCTTTTATTGTTATTCTGTCTATAGGTCTGGTTTTGCTCAGTTCTTTCAGGCTCTCTGCAAGAACAATGTCAATTCCATTCCTTCCCTGATTTGTCATATATTCTCCTAAACTAACAGTTGTGTAATGGTTATGTTATATGCGCCACGATCCCCTCGAAGATTGATTTCTTCACCTGTATCAACCAATCGAACCGTAGGTCTTCCAATGAATCCCAAATGATTTTCCACCACAATAGCATGTCGTCCGTCTGACAATACCACCTCGCTACCGATTGGATAAATACAAAACTGTGATGACATCACTTCCACCACCTGGGGGTCAAACTCCATCCCGGTTCTCGCCATAATATACTCCATCACATCCGCCGGTTGGTAGGGCGGGCGATATGGCATCTTAGAGGTCATGGTATCATACTGATCCGCCGCCCGCAAAATCCTGGCATTGCGAATCAGTTCTTTTCCCTTACAGTGGTTTGGATACCCCTGTCCATTGTACCATTCATGATGTTGATATACCGTCTGATACACCCGATCCGAAAAGGAAAATTTCTTTTGGAGATACTCATACCCCAACTGGCTATGGGCTTTCATCTCCTCCTGCTCCCGGGGACTTAATCGTCTGTCCACATGAAGCAAATCCTTTGATACAAACACCTTTCCTATATCATGCAGGAATGCCGCCGTCACCAAGTCAGTCAATTCCTCATCGGGCAAATCCATCTTAGCCCCCAATATTCCTGCCAAGACCCCCACATTCATAGAGTGGAAATATGTATAGTCATTAAATGTTTTGATGTCAATCATATTGTACATCACATTCTCATCTGCCAGCACATCTCCCACCACGTTCTCTACCACCAGACGAATCAGCCGTTCTTCCGGCTGTAACATATCATCATCTTCCGTTTTGGAAAAGACGTCCTGTATCAGTGCCACCGCTTCGTTTTTCACCTCAGGAGACACAATCTGACGCAGAGCAATATCCTTTGAAATCTCGTCGTCTATGTAAACTCCGGCCGTCCCCAGATAATCCAGATAGTTGATATTCTCCCTGGTAATGGCACTTTGTTTTGTGAGCAGTTTCATGCCTGTGGCATCAAACAAATCCTGGCCTAAAATCATGCCGGGAATCAATTGTTCTGTCGGAATGAATCGCATGACGCCCCTCCCTATTCGTCAAACTCCACCGTAACAAAAAAACCTTTGGGTGTCTCTTTGATGTCCACAACTTTTCCCTCTCTGGATTGTAAACGTTCCAAAGTAGAATAGTTGGCAGACATAGCAAAGGCATTTCCCAATGTATAATAATAGGAATTCGGCAATTTACTCTCTGTCACAGGAAGTGTCTCTCCCACTTCCAGTAAATTCTGCCGTTCCATCTTAAATTCCATCTGTCTCATAGCGCGCCTCTACAGGTAGTCCTCCACATCTTCCTCCCTGGTAATGTTGGAATCTACCACATCTTTGGTGGCGCGATTTACCTTATGTACGATAAACATATCGGATACCCCGTCAAAAATCAACATGAGTCCAATGAGAATCAGACCTATCTTTACCAGGCCAAAAGCGTTACAGATACACAAAACCCCAAGGACAATGTTGAGAATTCCCATGAGCGGAATACTCCACCAATTGTTAGCATTCTTTCTCTTGCCCTCTACTGCCAGTGCCAGATCCTGAACACCATGCACCACCATAAGTACACCGATGGCAATGGGAATGATGGATGCCACAAGCTGAGGCGAGAAAAACATCCAAAGTCCAATCATAGCAATCATGATGGCCACCGCCATGGACAAAAAATTCTTCACAGGCTCAAAAAGCTTTGGAATCAACAATGTGATACCGGAAATTATCAAAATCACGGCAATCACCCTGGCAAGAACTGTAACGATGGTTCCCGGCCAAAACACCAGCATCACTCCGATGGCAACACTGAGGATTGCGGAAAATGTAATATCCAACTTAATGCTTTTTAACTTCTCTATCATATCTATTTCCCTTCCTTACACATACATAGATTTGCCACACATTATTGTCTATTAATCCCATCTCTCGACAGGATAAGGGTCAGACCCGAGGATCTGACCCTTGCATCATAGGTTACATCTGTGCTCGAATAAATTCTGCGAGACTTTCCTTGGATTGAAATCCCACCGTCTGTGCCACCTTGTTGCCATTCTTAAACAGAAGAATGGATGGAACACTCATGATATTGTATTGTCCCGCCAGTTCTCCATTGGCATCCACATCCACGTTATAGAATGCCACTTGACCTTCCATCTCCTCTGCCAGCTCGTCCACAACAGGTGCCAGCATCTGGCATGGTCCGCACCAGGTTGCAGAGAAGTCCACCAGTGCCAAGGATGCGCTCATCACTTCCTGCATATCATTATTCACTATCTTCTTAACCATGTTCTTTACCTTCTTTCTTTTCTGGTTATCTTTTGTCAAAACATCATAATCTATGCCAAACTTCCATAGGCTTTCTCCACTCTTCTTCTGGCCCTGAGAAAACTGTCAGCCACATCCGGGTCAAAATGGTTCCCTCTGCCCTCTTCAATGATGGCAAAGGATTCGTCCAGAGACATGGCATCACGATAACAACGCTTCTGGGAAACCGCATCAAATACATCTGCCACCGCCATAATTCTGGCCGCCAGTGGAATCTCCTCTCCGGAGAGACGCTGCGGATAGCCGTATCCATTCCATTTCTCATGGTGATACAGTGCCACATCCTCCATCATCTGTGTGGTCATACGGGTGTTGTTTCGGAAGAAAGACTTCTGTATAATCTCAGCACCCTTTGTGGTGTGCTTCTTCATTTCATCAAATTCCTCGTCTGTGAGTTTGCCGGGCTTCTGTAAGATAGAGTCAGGAATCGCCACCTTACCCACATCATGAAGAGGTGCAGCAAGCACTAAGCTGTTGATGTAATCCTTGGTAATGATGTTGGCGTACTTTTTGTCCTTGCGAAGTTCCTCGGCAATAATCTTCACATAGATGGTAGTGCGCTTGATGTGCTCTCCCGTACTGCCATCCCGGCTCTCCACAATGTCCGCAACGGAATGTATGGTATCCTCGTACATCTTGCCCATATCTTCCACTTCGTGATTCTCCATATGAGCATATAGTCCCAAAATCATACTGAACACAATAGCACTGGTAATCAACGTCTCCGGGAAAACTGCCTGAATCCCGATTCCAATGATAAGTACCATAAAGTACAGCCTAAGCAAGACTGCCTTGCGCTTCTCGATATGGTTCCAATATCGCATAAAAAGGAAAAATGCCACCAAGAGATAAATAATCCCCACGCCATAGCAGACATAAACCGGAATCCCCATAGAGTAATTGGTGTATTCCCCTTCTACGTAGTACAGTCGTCCAATGGAGACTGTTGCCAAAACCACACCTCCCACATAGGGAACTACCGTAAGTATTCTCAGCCACTTATTGGGAAAATGTACCTGGCACACAGCCAGAACATACTCAAACAGCAAATACAAAATTGTCACAATGCAGCAGAGAAACACAAGGTGCATCCCACGGTTCAACAAAGGTGGTACCATATTTAAGCGATTAACCATATATACCGTGATAATATCTGTAAAATAGTACACAACGCTGACACCTAAAATAGCCTCAAAGACTTTGGTATGTCTTTTCTTTTCCCTTCCATTCTGGTTACGCCAATATAGATATGTAATATACACTGTCATAATCAGGCAAAAAATCTGTAACTTGCAATCAATCATACTGTTTCCTCGCAAAATAACCCATACCACTAAATCATCGTTCGTGTGGCTAGTATATCACAAAACAGATTTTCTGTCGATGTATTTGCGTCAGCGAATCACCACCTTTCCCGTGCACTCCATCACAGGTTCTTCATGGATAACCTCTCCCACACTATCCACCGTAATGATACCGCTTCTGGGGTTTTTAACAGAGAGAACATGCCCCTTGATATCTGCTGTTACATCGGAGTATTCAAAAGCCAAATCCGTATCCTCCATGGTACAGTTCATCAGGGTCAAATCTTTGCAATAGCAAAGAGGTTGGGTACCTATAATCTGACAGTTGATGAGCGTCAGTCCCTCCGAAAACCAAGCAAGATATTCTCCCTTTACCACGCTGTCTCTCACCGTAATATTCTTACTGTGCCAAAAAGCATCCTTTGTATCCAGTACACAATTGGTAATGGTGAGGTTCTCCATATATTGGAAGGAATATTTTCCTTTCATCGACACATGTTCCAATGTGACGTTGCTGCTATCCATAAAGATATATTCCGATGTGATGCTGCAGTCTCTCATGGAAATGTCACTGCTCTTCCATCCAAATTCCGGTGATACAATGTCACAGTTACTAAGTGAAATCCGGTTGCACTCCCGCACCGCCTTGATTCCCTCCATTTTGCAATGGGAGATCTCCCCGTCATCTGCATACCAGATGGCCGCTCTTGTCAGCTCATCCATGGTGCTTTCTTCCATGCGAAATCCCTTCACATGCCATAGGGGATAGCGAAGGGAAAATTCGCAATTTTTCAAGCGGATATCTCTGGATTCCTTCAATACGGATTCGCCGTCCGCGGGACCTGCAAAGGTGCAGCCCGTAATATCACAGTGCTGTGAAAAATATAATGCTCTCTCCTCATCAAAAGTCTGATTCTCAATTGTATGTCTCATATGTATCCTTTCGATTATTCTTTTGCCGGGTTCACATGAACCATAATATGTTTTACCTTGGGGAAATTCTCCTCGATATTCTCGTGTACCTCCTCCGCAATGCTGTGAGCTTGTTGCAGGGTATAAGAAGCATTCACCTGAATTTCCACATCTACATATATTTTATTACCAAAAATTCTCGTTTGAAGCAAGTCTATTCCCTTAACTTCACCGTGATTTAGCACACATTCCCGCAAAGCCTGCTCTGTCTCTTCGTTGCAGGAGTGATCCACCATTTTATCCACTGCATCCTTAAA
>JAQXIY010000005.1 GCA_029008035.1 Lachnospiraceae bacterium | reverse complement strand
GATTTTTTCATAATGTTCCTCATTTTTTTCTTGACTTGTATCTAAAGAACAGATACAATATCTATTGCGTGCAGGAGTGGCGGAATTGGCAGACGCGCAGGCTTCAGGTGCCTGTGGCAGCAATGTCGTGTGGGTTCAAGTCCCATCTCCTGCACTTATTTTTTGTCTTTTTTTAATGTCTAAAACAGATATTTTCGTTCGAAATCATCCACACAGAGAGGTTTATCAAACAGGTATCCCTGAATCATATCTACATTCATCTCCCCCAGCGCATGACACTGTTTCTCTTCTTCCACACCCTCGACACAGATATTCATATCCAGGGCTTCCGCCAACTGGCTCACGGATTTTACAAAAGCATCGGAGAACACATCATCGCCAATATCCTGAACAAAACAGCGATCGATCTTAATCACATCAATGGGCATACTGCGAATATGATTCAGAGAGGAATATCCCGTCCCAAAATCGTCCAGCGCAACCCGTATCCCCATGTTCTTAATCTCTCTCAAGACCTGTTGCATACGGAACATATCGTTCACAGCCAGCCCTTCTGTCACCTCCAGTGTTAAATTGGAAGGTTCTATCTGTGTGGCGATGAGGGCCTCTCGTATGGTGTCGATGATATCTGTCCGCATCAGTTGTACCACTGACAGATTCACATTCACCTTGTATTCCGGATGTCCGAAATCATTCCAGTATTTGCATCTCTTGCAAGCCTCAAAAAGAACATGTCTTCCGATTTCGTTTATTAATCCCAGGTATTCTGCAAGTGGAATAAACTGAGAAGGCATCACAAATCCCATAGTAGGGGAATTCCATCGCACCAATGCCTCAGCACCACAGCATGGCTTCTCCGGTTTCGTCACATCAATCAGAGGCTGATAGTAAACTTCAAATTCTTTACAGCCCTTCTCCACAGCTTCTCGGAGGCATTTTTCCAAGTCCAGTCGTTCCACTGCACTGTTGTGCTGTTCACTGTTATAGTACTCTACCCGATTCTTACCCAAACTTTTTGCTGTGTGCAGAGCAATATCTGCCCTCTGCAACAAAAGAACCGGATCCACCCCGTCCTTTGGAATGGTCACTACCCCCATACTCATAGTGCAGTAGTATGACTTCTCATCCAATTGCCACGGCGTTGAAAAAATCTGCCGGATTCTTTTGATAATGGTATCCATACGGTCCATCTGGCTGTTATGGATTAAGATGATAAACTCATCTCCACCCGCACGATAACAGCAATTAGAAATACCGTCTATCCGCTGCAGAGATTCCGCTACATTTCGCAACAGAATATCTCCTGCCTGATGTCCCAATCCGTCATTGATATTGTCAAAATCGTCCAAATTGATAACCAGAATGCCACTCTGTCCACCGGAGCGCACTGTGGTATGTATTTCTTCTTTCAAATCTTCTTCCAGGCGCATACGATTATACAGTCCTGTAAGATAATCTGTGTTGGCCTGATGTTCTATCTTCTCCTGATACTGCTTGGTCTTGGACACATCATAGATGGTAACCAAGCGCACCTGTCTGCCATCCACCCATTCCATAGAAGAAAAGGATAGCTCATACCATTTGCCGGATTCCTCCGCATAAAATTCCTCCGCGAGATCATCCTGTTCCTTCAAAAACAGTTCCTCTAATGTTGCCCGCTCTTCCGGTTTCATAGACAAATTCTTGTAGGTATCATTGGTGTAGAGAACAGTGGCCTTTTGCAAATCAATCACGCTGACACCACACCCTGTATTTTCCAAAATAGACTCCAGTGCAGAATAGGAACTGGCCAGGGAGTTCTTGGTGACACGCTTAATCAGAATGGTCTGTACTACACGCTTAATATCATTGATAAAGCGAATATCTTCCACTGACCATTTCCGGTCAGCATCCATCATGGTAATGCACAAATACATTCCTGTCTTACCATTGATGTTAATAGGCAAAAATGCCCCACATCGAATGCCATATGCGGCAAAATATTCCATAAAGGGCTCCGGAACAATGGTGTCTGAGGATATGGTATAAGTTCTTCCTGTCATAAACGGGAAATCACTTTGCTTCATTCCCTTTATCCGTTCACCAATCAGGTGTTCCTCCGTATCCGCCCATTCACATACCAACTCCACGGTCTCCTCGTCCGGGGTGATTTTCAGAAGTTCACAGTTGGAGTTCCCCAAGTACTTGCCGGTCTCGGAAAGGATATCATCTATTACCTGAGCGAAAGGTTCCTCCGACTCCATGAATTTAAGAATCTCTGTGAGCACCTCCGTCTTTTGCAGCAAATATTCCATCCGACGCTCTTCTTTCTCCATAGCGATTAAGTCCTCTTCCAAAATGGCAAGTTGACTCTTGTTGGTAAAATAGGTGTTGGTGAGAACCTCCAGCAAAGCGATGGCTTTGTCCAGAGCCTCCCTTGTAGTCGTCATCACAGATCTCGGAATATATGCATCCTCCGGCACCTGTTCTGCATCAATGCCCAGTACCATCCAAGCTCCCATAAAGCGATAACCTTCCCCACGGATTGCAACTCCCCGCAGCATAAAGAAGGGCGAATTTGTAGGCATGGCAATAACATTCTCCCCCTCCACATCGGAAAAAGAATGAATCAGTTCACTTTTCATCTCCGGTGTGAGCAGGGTATTCAGATATGACTCTTCCTCTGCACCTCCGGAAAATTCCGTAATTTGGGTCAAATCCCTTCCTATGCACACACAGTACAGATGATTTGCCTTGCAAAAAGCATCCTGCATCTTTTGCATTTTGCCTTTTTCAAAATATTCGTTTGTATTTTGGTTTTGTTGGGTCTCCCCTCCAACTTCCTTCCTTAAATACATAGTTTATCCTCTTTTTTTAATGATAAAGATGTTCTCCCGTCCTCGCATGGGAATCTGGCGCAACAGTTGAAACTCCTTGTGCAAGCGAAGTTGTTTTTTCATGCAGGTCTCCTCTGTAGATAGCAAAAGTAGCACTGCCTCCGGTGCGGTAATTTCTGACGTCTTCTCAAAAAACTTCCGGTAAAAAGTGTCCACCTGTTCTCTGTCTTTGTGTTCCATGCGGGGAAATTCCGTAATCACTTCTTCCAGTAAGTGAGAAGACGTAAAATCAAAATAATCCCGGTTGATATAGTAAAATTCTCTGCCTGCCCTTTTTGTATTGTTCCGGGCAATGGCTATGGCTTCTCCATAAGAATCCACCCCGTATACGTCCCGTGCTTCTACACTTTTGCAACGCTCAATCAGGAGGGTTCCTATGCCACAAAATGGGTCGATGATATGTGCTCCCTCCTGCAAATACGGTCGCACCAAGGCAACCATTTGGGCCGCCAAAACCGGTGCCATAGATGTGGGCAGTCTGTCTTCACAGTAATCAAATCGCCCCTGTGTGCAACCGGGGATGCGAGCCAGAATACCATAGGAGTTATCCTTCTTCTGTCGTAACTGTATATCCACCACATACCGATCCGGACTATTGCAAAGACAATGATGGGACTGTTCCTCTATGCCATAGGCCAATTGCTTCAATGCCTTACTATCCCATGCCTCTCTGGTATGGGGAATCGATAAGCGAAATGTGAATGGTCCCTTAGAAGCGAACAATTCTTCTAATAGAGGCAGTAGCTCTGACGCTACAATCCCCTCTGCCATATGGCCTTCGGTAATCTCTATGCCTGTCCTGGGTCGGACAATAAAATATAGTTCCCGAAACAAAGGAATCTTGTTGACATCATCCAAGGAATCCGTTGTCACCCTCACACCGAAAGGTGTCACCTTGGCATCAAGCTTCGCCTCCCGTTGCAATCGCTCCGCCAAAATCTCTCTGATATAGGGTTCCGTTTCCAAAAGGATAGGATGCTTTTTCTTCATTCCCTGAAAACTGAGGGCCGGTATTTCACTCCAAGAGACCAGCACTTGTTCCAGTGCCTTTCGCAATTCTCGTGTATGCTTCACATCCTCCGGTGCCGGCTCTGCATCCAATAGTCTGTCATAGCACTGCTGCATCTCTTCCATATATTCTGCGCAGTCAAAGTTGGCCATGGCCTGAATGTACGCACTCCGCACAAACTTGGTCGTCTCCCCCACAAAACTCTGCCACAAAAGTCCCGGTATGTTCTCTGCCTGTTGCAATGACATACCTTCCGCCAAATCTCCCAACAAGAGAGCGGCATTCTTTCTGGTCTTTGCATCATCATGGGTCAACAGTTCTTGGAATCGTTTCAACGTCTCATCTGTCAAGCACTGCTGTCTTTTCTCAGGGTCATCCTTGATTGCCTTTCGCAATTCACTTAACTGACTGCGCACATCATCCTGATGTAAAATATCCGAAATTAACTGTTCTGCCATATCTCACCTACTGTTCGTCCAGCTTCGCCTTGTCCTCTTTGTCCAGCTTATGTAATACCGGCCACAGTTCCTCCCGCTTTTTGCTCACGTTGAGATAACGGCGCATATAACAGAGCAACACAATGCTAATGGTAGAAATCAAATCGTCCAACGGTGTAGTGGTGGTAACTATAATCATATGGCGTGCCACCAAGAATATAATGGTCTCCAATACGTTGTCTGCATTCGGACGACAGAGCATCTTCATGAACTCCACTCCAATGACAATGGCGGAAACCCGCTCCAAAAAATGCATCAGGCTGTCGGCCTCCTGACGGTGCTGCCAGAACTCCCCCACACTTGGAATCAAGGAAACCAGTGCCATAATCACGCCAATCAACACAAAAATAGCAACTACCAATTCCATCACATGGCAAATATCCGTTGCCCACTTTTTAATCTTTTCATCGTACAACTTACTAAACATTTCTTCCCTCTCTTATTTCAAAAACCATTTTTATGACTGTGATTGCATAAAAAGGTATAATAATACAATATAAATTTTATCGTATATACCGGGGGGTTGTCAAACAAAAAGCGCCCCCTCCCGTGCTCTCTTAAAATGCACAGGAGAAGGCGCCTAAAATCCGGCTCAAAAAGACCTATACAACCTGAACTGTCCAGTTGTAATCGTCGGCAATTCTACCCCACTGAATGCCGGTTAAGGTATCATACAATTTCTGGGTCAACTCACCTGTCTTGTTGTCGTTGATAACAACCACGTCATCCTTATAACGCAACTCACCGACAGGAGAAACAACTGCTGCTGTACCGGTGCCGAAAACTTCTTCCAATTTGCCCTCATGACCATATCTCATCAGATCGTCAATAGACAGTCTTTCTTCCCGCACGGTGTAACCCCAATCTCTCAAGATATGTAACATAGAATCTCTTGTGACGCCGGGCAAAACTGTACCCTCGATTGGTGCTGTCCAAATCTCCCCGTCAATCTTGAACATGATGTTCATAGAGCCTACCTCTTCCACGTACTTGCGCTCGTTACCGTCAAGCCACAGAACCTGTTCGTATCCAAGCTTCTCAGCCTTCATCTGCCCGGCGATAGAACCTGCGTAGTTGCCGCCACACTTTGTAAATCCGGTTCCGCCGGCAACAGCCCGGACATACTCGTCCTCAACCATAATCTTAACAGGGTCAAGACCTGATGCATAGTAAGCGCCAACAGGACTACAGATAATCATAAACTTGTAGGAAGATGCCATATGTACACCCAGAGCTGACTCTGTTGCAAACATATATGGTCTGATGTAAAGGGATGTGTTCGGCTCGGAAGGAACCCAGTCCCTTTCCACTTCCACAATGGCCTTAACAGCATCCACAAAATCTTCTACCGGAAATGCCGGCATACAGATACGCTCGTTGGAACGAATCATACGCTTAGCGTTCATGTCAGGACGGAACAACTGGATCTTGCCATCTTCTCTGCGATATGCCTTCAATCCCTCAAACGTCTCCTGGGCATAGTGGAGAACCATACAAGCCGGCTCCATCTCAATAGGTCCTTCCGGAACGATGCGGGCATCGTGCCATCCCTCATCCTTAGACCAGTCACAGATAAACATATAATCGGTAATGTAATTACCAAATCCCAAGTTTTTCTGGTCCGGTTTTGCTTTCAGGTTTTCTCTCTTTTCAAATCTGATATCCATTGTTCTTCCTCCATTTCCTTTATGCATAATTTGCAAGTGAAACTTGCAAAAATCAATCGTTCTATCTATTATGTTCCTATTCATTTTGAATGTCAAGAATTCTGCAGATGAATTTCCTGCACTTTTTCAAAAGACCCTGTAACCTATTGAAAGCATTTTTGAAAAAATATATAATAGATAAATACTATAGATTACAAGAAAGGAATGACTATGACAAAGGATACACAAGAGATAATGAAGGAGACATTCAACGATGAAATACGGTTTCGGGAGCGCAAGCGCCTCCTGTTTTTTGGTCTTCCATGGACCTTTACCGTTTACACCATCACAGATTCCGTGCTCACCATCGACACGGGCCTGCTCAACACCGAAGAGAACGATTGCTACATGTACAAAGTACAGGATGTGCGCCTGACCCAATCTCTTTTCGAGAAAATTTTTGGCATCGGCACCATCACCTGCTATACAGGAGACACCACCGATTCCTGCATTACATTGCTTCACGTGAAGCACTACAAAGAATTAAAAGCATTTCTTTTAAAAGCTTCCGAAGCTGCACGGATTAAGCGCCGTACCTTAAATGTACAGGACATCGGTGCAATCGACACAGATTTACTGGATTCATAATGATTCATAACTTAGGGATTGAGACGAGAGGAGGATAATAATATGCATGATTTTCAACCATATCCAATGGAGTTATTGGAGTTTAATCCATTTACCAAGATTGGAAAAGAATGGGCTGCCATCGTAACTGAGGTAGACGGCAAAGCCAACGCTATGACTGCAAGCTGGGGAAGTGTGGGTGTACTCTGGGGCAAGAATATTGCCACCATTTTCATCCGGGAATCCCGTTACACTAAGGAGATGCTTGACAACTCCGACACATTTTCCGTGTGCTTTTTTGAAGATGAGAAGATGCACAGCACCTTAAATTACCTTGGTAAGGTGTCCGGCCGCAACGAGGATAAACTGGCAGGGGCCAGATTGCATGTGGACCACATTCAGGATGTGCCCGTACTGGACGAAGCCAAATTCATTCTCATCTGCAAAAAAATGTCTGCCACCCCAATCACAGCAGACCAGTTCATCGATCCAACCATTCAGGACAAATGGTACAGCGATGGTGATATGCACACTATGTATGTAGGGGAGATACTTCAGATATTGGCACGATAGCGCAGTGCTATGACAACAACATAGATAAAACAAATGCGACACCCTAGGGCGTCGCATTTTTCATTTACTTTCTCGTGAAATTCTATTCTTCGATTTCTTCCACTTTCAAAGCCAATTCTTCCAACTGCTTCTCATCTACAGGCGTCGGTGCCTCTGTCATAAGGCAAGATGCATCCTTCACCTTCGGGAAGGCAATCACATCACGGATGGACTCTGCACCCATCATCAGCATAATCATGCGATCCAAGCCGAAGGCCAATCCTGCGTGTGGTGGCACTCCATAAGAAAATGCATCCAAGAGGAATCCGAAACGGTCATGGGCCTCCTGGCTGGTAAATCCAAGCGCCTCAAACATTTTCTCCTGAATATCACTCTGATAGATACGAAGGCTTCCGCCTCCCAACTCACATCCGTTTAACACAATATCATATGCCTTTGCACGAACTGCGCCCGGGTCGGACACCAGTTTGTCAATATCCTCTTCATAAGGCATTGTAAATGGATGATGCATTGCCACAAAACGCTCCTGCTCATCGGACCACTCAAACTGTGGGAAATCCACTACCCAAAGGAATGCAAAGGTAGACTCATCATACAATTCTAATTCCTTTGCCAGCATAAGACGAAGGGCACCAAGCACTTCCCATACAATCTTGTTTCTGTCTGCCGCAAAGAGTAACAAATCTCCCGGCTTACCATTCATAGCTTTTACCAAAGCATCCAACTCTTCTTCTGTCATAAACTTCGCAAAAGATGATTTGTATGTGCCATCTTCATTCACGCAAAGATATGCCAACCCTTTCGCACCATATCCCTTGGCGAATTCCACTAACTTGTCAATCTTCTTTCTTGGCATTGCCCCCTGGCCCTCTACGTTGATACCACGGACAGAACCACCTGCCTCCAGAGCACCTGTGAATACACCGAAACCACAATCCTTAACCACCTCAGACACATCGGTAAGTTCCATGCCGAAACGAATATCCGGCTTATCGGAACCGAAGCGGTCCATAGCCTCCTGCCAGGTCATGCGAGGAATCGGAAGTGGCACATCCACTCCAAGGGCTTCTTTAAAGACCCTGGCCAAAAGACGCTGATTTACATCTATGACATCCTCCATATCCACGAAGGACATTTCCATGTCAATCTGGGTAAATTCCGGCTGACGGTCTGCGCGCAAGTCCTCATCACGGAAACATTTTGCCACCTGGAAATAGCGGTCATAGCCGGAGCACATCAAAAGCTGTTTAAAGAGCTGCGGTGACTGTGGCAAAGCATAAAAGCTGCCTGGATGCACACGGGATGGCACCAAGTAATCTCTGGCACCTTCTGGTGTAGACTTCTGTAAAATCGGTGTCTCAATCTCCAAAAATCCCTCTTCTAAGAGAAATGCACGAATAATTCCTGTCACTTTGCTTCGCATCATCAGGTTTCTCTGCAAATCAGGACGACGCAAATCAAGATAACGATATTTCAAGCGCAATTCTTCCTTTGTCTGGGAATTCTCCTCGATAGGAAAAGGAGGTGTCTGAGCCTTTGACAGAATTCTAAGTTCTGTAGCCATCACCTCAATATCCCCGGTAGCCAGGTTCTCGTTTACCGCCGCCGCTCTCTTCTGTACCGTTCCCACAACCGCAACCACGAACTCACTGCGGAGTTCTCCTGCCTTTGCAAATCCTTCGCTTCCCACAACCGGTTCGTCAAAAACCACCTGCATCAAGCCACTGCGGTCTCTCAAATCGATAAAAATCAAACTTCCCAAATTTCTTCTCTTTTGTACCCATCCCATAAGGGTGACCTGCTCACCTACCAGAGCATTGCTCACCTCGGTACATCTATGACTTCTGTGGAGTCCATTCATTGATTCTGCCATTTCGTCCTCCTGTTAATCTCTATTAAAGAATTCAACAAACTCTTCATAACCATCTTTTTGCAACTGTTCCTTCTGGAACTTTTTGTTCTTATTCATGCGAACAACCAATACCTGCTGCCCCTGTTCTCTGGCTTCTTTGGCCTGCTTCATCACCTCTGCAAGCTTCTCTGCCGGGTATTTCTTCTCCACCAGATATGCCACTTTCTTAGGGCTCTCCGGAATCTGATATCCCTGCTCCAGCAAAAGAAGAATAATTCTCTCAAATCCGATGGAAAATCCGCAAGCCGGAACATTTTGTCCGGTAAACTTGCCAATCATCTCGTCGTAACGGCCACCGCCGCCACAGCTTCCTCCGAATTCAGGAATAGCAATCTCAAAAATTGTTCCTGTGTAGTAACTCATACCGCGAACCAATGTGGGGTCAAATACCAATGCGAAGTCTGCCTCCTTAGTGGCATTTACTGTGGTTGCAATCTCTGTAAGATTATCGGAAATCTCCTGATCCAGATAATCTCCCAAAGTCTCTGCCAGATAAGCAACGCCATCTGATACTTCCTTGTTATCTTCCAAGGCAGAAAACAGTCCCAAATACTTGTCCACAGATTCCTTTGCATATCCATTCTCGATTAATTCAGCGGAAACTCCATCCAAACCAATCTTGTCCATCTTGTCCAGGGTGATAAACACGCTGTCGTAATCCTCTTCTGCAAAACCTGCATAAGCCGCCATTGCCTTTAGGATACGGCGCTCATTGATGCGGATTTCAAAGCCCTTAAAGCCCAGCCGCCCCAAAGTTGTGGTGGTGGCCAAAATCAACTCAATCTCCGCCATATTGGAAGGCTCACCTAAAATATCGATATCGCACTGGGTAAACTGGCGATAACGACCTCTCTGGGGCCGGTCTGCTCTCCACACATTTCCTATCTGTAATGCCTTAAATGGACTTGGCAAATCGTTGGCATTGTTGGAATAGAAACGACAGAGGGGAACCGTCAAATCGTAACGCATTCCGAAGTCCACCACATCCATCTCACTCTGTGCTGTGTCCAGATGAAGCTTCTCTCCTCTCTTTAGCACCTTAAAAATCAATTTCTCGTTCTCGCCACCCTGCTTGTTGCTCAGATTGGCAATATTCTCCATGCAAGGAGTCTCGATGGGTGTGAAACCGAATCTGCGATAAGTGTCCTTAATCACGCCGGTCACATAATCTCGTATCTCCATCTCCTGTGGCAAAATATCCTTCATGCCATTGACAGGTTTCTTGCTTAAAGCCATTTCATTTCCTCCAACTTGTATCTTTTGCGTGCCACTTTGACACCAAAGAGTATTATACATATTTTGTAAAGTATAATCAACAATATCCCGTAAAGCCGGCGGATGAATAGAGGATTTAAAACAAAAAATCACAAGATTGCTCTTGTGATTTTAAGCTATCGGTAAATCAACAAATTGGAATTTAATTATTTGTCTTTTCTAAAACTTCCGCTTCCTCGGCTTGTGACAACAGTACAAATAAAACACTGACCACATTTTTTACATTTAATCACATGACTTATAACATCATCTACCCAATATCCATTTTCATCTTTTACTTTATCTGTGTCACAATTCTTTGATTCAAATTGAAAACTCCCACTATCCACCAGAGATTGCACGTATTTTAGACAGTCAAGATATGCTTTAGGGGTGGGAAAGAAATCAATCGTCTTTACTTTTTCGCATGTTTCACACATAGTTTTCTCCTCATCAAATTCCAGTTAGTAATATCACAACTATACAGCAAGTATATATAATTTCCAATACAAAATACGCCATGAGGGACAGACCTGCGTGCCATTATGATATGTACCCCCTTTACTGGACACACCAGTAAAGGGGGATTTTATGCGCTATAGTTATGAGTACAAAAGAAAATGTGTTGAGCTGTACAGACAGGGTTTGTGGATGGAAACACCAGATGGTATCAAAAACAAGCATA
>JAQXIY010000004.1 GCA_029008035.1 Lachnospiraceae bacterium | reverse complement strand
ATTGGTTGCCATCCTGAGCAAGCTTGTTGGTTGTGGTCTGGGAGCAAAACTTTGTAAATTTACCTGGAAAGAGTCTATCCAGACAGGTGTGGGAATGATTTCCCGTGGAGAGGTTGCGCTGATTGTGGCTGAGAAGGGACGCCAGTGCGGACTCATCGATGAAGATATGTTTGCCCCTGTGATTTTAGTTGTCATTGTCACCACATTGGTAACACCAATTCTTTTAAAGGTGGCATTTAAAGAACGTGGAAATAAGCCTGTAGAGGCAGAGGTGTAAATGAAAAAAGAATTCAAGGAAGCTTTGGAGGATTCTCCAATTATTGCGGCAATCAAAGATGATGCGGGTTTGAAAAAGTGCAAGGAATGCGAAAGTAAAATCATTTTTATTCTCTATGGTGATGTGATTACGCTTCCTGGAATTGTGGAGGAAGTGAAGGCCAGTGGCAAACTGGCCTTTGTCCATTTGGATTTGGTTCAGGGATTGAGTTCCAAGGAGGTGGCGGTAGACTTTGTCGCTAAGAATACCAAGGCAGACGGAATCATCTCCACCAAGGGTGCTTTGATTCAGCGTGCCAAGGAATTGTCCTTATACACCATCATGAGGTTTTTTGTCATTGACTCTTTGGCTTACAGCAACATTGAAAAACAGCTTAACAACGTGAAACCGGATGTGATTGAGGTGCTACCGGGACCTATGCCTTCTGTTGTAAAGCGCATCCATAAGATGTTCTCAAGGCCCATTATTTCCAGTGGCTTGATTAGTGAGAAAGAAGATGTCTATGGGGTGCTTGGTGCAGGTGCCACATCCATCTCCACCACCAATCAGGATGTGTGGTTTTTATAGGTTGTCATAGCAAACTGGCATTTTTTTGAAAAAACATCTTGTCAGATAAAATATCAGGTGTTATAATGAGTTCACGAACTTAATAAATTACCAGAGATGAGAGCAAGGTAGATAGGCGACGAGAGATCGCTTGTTTTTCCTTGCTTTTTTTATGCCATTTATGGTGCAAAACAAGAAGGGAGAGTTACAGAATGTATGATGTAGCAATTGTTGGTGCTGGTGTTGTAGGAAGTGCCATCGCAAGAGAATTATCCAAGTACAAAGTGAACGCATGCGTCATCGAGAGAGACGAGGATGTTTGCAACGGAACATCCAAAGCAAACAGTGCCATTGTTCACGCAGGCTTTGATGCGAAGCCGGGAACATTAAAGGCTAAGCTCAATGTCAGGGGCAATGCTATGATGGATGAGTTGTCCAAGGAATTGGATTTCCCATTCAAAAGAAATGGTTCCCTGGTTGTGTGCACAAAGGATCAGGATCCTGCACTTTTGGATGAGCTTGTTGAAAAAGCAAAGGCCAACGGCGTAGAAGTACAAATTCTTGAGAGAGATGAATTGATAGAGATGGAGCCGAATTTGGCAGATGATGTGGTTAAGGCACTGTATGCTCCAACCGGTGCAATTGTTTGCCCATTCCATTTGACCATGGCATTGGCAGAGAACGCTGCAGATAACGGCGTTGAATTCTTCCTGAATACAGAAGTAGTTAAGATTGAGAAGAAAGATGATTACTATGTCATCACCACTGACAAAGATGTCATCGAAGCTAAAACAGTTGTAAATGCTGCAGGTGTCTATGCAGATAAATTTAACAATATGGTAAGCGAGAACAAGCTGGAGATTATTGCTCGTCGCGGACAGTACTGCTTGCTTGATAAGGATGCAGGTAACCATGTGTCTAAGACCATTTTCCAGTTGCCTAGCAAGATGGGCAAGGGTGTACTTGTAACACCAACCGTTCACGGCAATCTTTTGGTAGGTCCTACCGCAGAGGACATTGACGATAAGGAAGGCATTAACACAACAGCAGAGGGTCTGGACTCTCTTGGAGTAACCAGTGCTCAGTCTGTTAAGAATGTTCCTATGCGTCAGGTAATCACTTCCTTTGCAGGTCTTCGTGCCCATGAAGTTAAGGGTGATTTTGTTATCGGCGAGGCTGAGGATGCAAAGGGCTTCTTCAATGCAGCAGGTATTGAGTCACCGGGACTTTCCTCTGCACCGGCTATCGGTGAGATGGTGGCAGGTCTTGTGGCAGAGAGCCTTGGATTAGAGAAGAATCCTGAATTCAACGGAACAAGAAAGGGTATCTTAAATCCGGCAACTCTTTCTGTTGAAGAGAGAAATGAATTGATTAAGAAACAGCCTGCATACGGTAACATCATTTGCCGTTGCGAGATGATTTCTGAGGGCGAAATCTTAGATGCCATCCACAGAACATTAGGTGCTCGTTCTCTTGACGGTGTAAAGCGTAGAACAAGAGCCGGTATGGGACGTTGCCAGGCAGGCTTCTGCTCACCAAAGACCATGGAGATTCTTGAGCGCGAAGTACCAATGAGTATGTTTGATGTAACTAAGAACGGCAAAGATGCCAAGATTGTATTCGGTTACAACAAGAAGATATAAGGAGGGGCACGAAAATGAAATATGATTTAGTCATCGTTGGTGGTGGTCCTGCAGGTCTTGCAGCAGCCATTGCAGCAAAGGATAATGGAATTGACAGTATCTTGATTATCGAGAGAGACAGAGAACTTGGCGGTATCTTAAATCAGTGTATCCATAATGGATTTGGTTTACATACATTCAAGGAAGAACTTACAGGCCCTGAATACGCATCAAGATTTATCGCACAGGTGGAAGAGCGCGGTATCGAATACAAGCTCAATACCATGGTGATGGATATTGCAAATGACAAGACAGTCACCGCAATGAATGCTACAGACGGTATGTTTACCATTGAAGCAAAAGCAGTTGTTTTGGCGATGGGATGCCGTGAGCGCTCCCGTGGTGCATTAAATATTCCCGGTTATCGTCCGGCAGGTATTTTCTCAGCAGGTACAGCACAGAGACTTGTTAACATTGAGGGTTACATGCCCGGCCGCCGTGTTGTAATTCTGGGTTCCGGTGATATCGGACTGATTATGGCACGTCGTATGACCTTGGAAGGTGCTAAGGTTTTGGCTGTTGCCGAATTGATGCCATACTCAGGTGGTTTGAAGAGAAATATCGTACAGTGCTTGGATGACTTTGATATTCCGCTTTATCTTTCTCATACTGTTGTTGACATTCAGGGTAAAGAGAGAGTTGAGGGAATTACCATTGCAGAGGTTGGCCCTGATCGCAAGCCAATCCCGGGAACTGAGATTCACTATGACTGTGATACCTTGCTTCTCTCCTGTGGACTTCTTCCGGAGAATGAACTCTCTAAGACAGCAGGTGTTGAGCTTAGCCCAATCACCTCCGGTCCTGTTGTAAATGACAGTTTGGAGACAAATATCGAAGGCGTATTTGCCTGTGGTAACGTTCTTCATGTACATGACTTGGTTGACTTCGTTTCTCAGGAAGCTACCAACGCAGGTAAGAATGCTGCTAAGTACATTAAAGAAGGCAAGCAGAATGCTACAAAGGAGATTGAGATTCTTCCTGTTGACGGTGTTCGCTACACAGTACCGAAGTACATCCGTCCTGAGGTAATGGATGATACACTTACTGTTCGCTTCCTTGTTGGCCAGGTGTTTAAGGGATGTGCCATTGCTACATACTTTGGAGATGAGTTGATTTCCAAGAGAAAGCGTCCTGTTATGGCTCCCGGTGAGATGGAACAGGTAATCTTAAAGAAGTCACAGTTGGCAGAGTATCCGGATATTGAGAATATTACAATTAAGATTGAGGAGGCATAAAAAGATGGAAACAAGAGATTTAATTTGTATCGGCTGTCCTCTTGGATGCAGCCTTAAGGTTACATTAGACAATGGTGAAGTAACTGAAGTTACAGGTAACACTTGTCCAAATGGTGACAAGTATGCCAGAAAAGAGTGCACCAATCCAACTCGTATCGTGACATCTTCTGTTCGCGTGAAAGGCGGAAAGATTAATATGGTTTCTTGCAAGACAAAGGAAGATATTCCAAAGGGAATGATTTTTGACATTGCAAAGGCTATGGAAAATGTAGTGGTAGACGCTCCGGTTGCCATCGGCGACGTGGTGCTTGCAAATGTTTGCAACACAGGTGTTGACGTGATTGCCACAAAGAATGTAGAAGCTAGATAGTTGTCTTTTTTGGGGAAGGAAGACGAATATTAAAGAGGGGTGAAAGAGCTATCCTGTGGGGGCAGGGTAGCTCTTTTTGAGTGTGGACGAACTGTCCTCATAATGGTACAATCCCAATATCAAGTAAGGATAGGAGAAGGTTATGGCCAATTCAGCAAACCAAAAGATTAAGTTGTTATATGTGATGGAGATGTTGCAACAACACTCTGACGAGGAGCATCCGCTGACGGCAGCGGCGATGATTAAGAGGCTGGAGGACGAAGGAATTGTTGCAGAGCGCAAGAGCATTTACCGTGATATTCAAACGCTTCAGGAGTTTGGGATGGATATCGAGAAGTCTGAAGATCAGGCGGGATTTTATCTTGCTTCCGGAAACTTTGAGTTGCCGGAGCTGAAGCTCTTGGTGGATGCTGTAGTGGCCTCTAAGTTTATTACTGAGAAGAAATCAAGAGAATTGGTGGCAAAGATTGAGAACCTTGGCAATGCTTATCAGAAGAAGCATTTGCACCGCCAGGTGGTGGTTTCGGATCGAGCCAAGACCATAAATGAGAGAATTTACTATGCCATTGATGAGATTTACAAGTGTATCGATAATAACCATATGATGTCTTTTCAGTACGCGGAGTGGAACGAAAAGAAAGAGCAGGAACTCAGACGAGATGGCAAGCTTTATCAGGTAAGCCCCGCGTTTCTTTTGTGGGATAACGAGTTTTATTATCTTGTGGCTTACGATGAAGAGATGAAACAGATTCGCCACTATCGCGTGGATAAGATTCGCAGTGCCACAGAGCTTTCTGAGAATCGCAGTCCGGAGGCGGCTAAGATTAAGAAGGCAGATTATGCCGGGAAGCGCTTCAGCATGTTTGCAGGAGAGCCAAGAACCGTAAGCATTCGAGCACCCAAGACTATGGTGGGAGTTATGATTGATCGTTTTGGCCAGGATGTTACTATGCGTGTGGATGGCGATGACATTATCGTTCGCGTGGATGTGGAAGTAAGTTCGCAGTTTTTTGGATGGATTACCGGTTTGGGGGGAGAAGTGGTTGTTGAGGGACCCGGGGAAGTTCGAACACAATATAAAGAGTACTTAAATAAAGTCATAGAGAAGTATGAAAATTAAATACAAAGAAAGAAATATGTCTATTTTTGTCAAAAGAACATTGAGAAAACCAAAAGGATAACATATAATAGTGCCATATGAAATATAAGGAGGACGTGTGTTATGAAAAAGTTTGGAATTAAAGAAGTTGTTGCAACCGGTATCGGTACAGCGTTATTTGTAGTACTTACCCAGGTGCAGATTCCACTGGGATTCATCCCAAATACCTCTTTGCAGCCAAGAGCAGCAGTACTTGCATTTTTGGCAGCAGTATTTGGACCAATCGTTGGTGGTATCGTAGGTCTTTTGGGACATGCGCTTGGAGATGCAATGTTCTATGGTAGCATTTGGTGGAGCTGGGTATTCCCTGATGCAGTGTTTGGTATTGCTATGGGTCTCTTTGTTAAGAAGCTCCAGATCAAAGAGGGCGGATTCTCAGGTAAGAACATTGCGCTGTTCAACGTGGTTCAGATTGTAGCCAATGTGGTTGCTTGGATTGTGGTTGCTCCGGTACTTGATATTCTTATTTACTCTGAGCCTGCAAACAAGGTATTTGTACAGGGCGTATTTGCCTGCCTTGGCAATGTGATTATCACAGCTATTCTTGGTACTTTGCTTGGTGTGGGTTATACCAAGATTGGAGCCAAGTCATCAAGCCTTACAAAAGAGGACTAATTCTTAAAAGGAAATGTGATTGTGAAACCTATTATTGAATTTAGAAATTATTCATTTAAATACAATTCACAGGTAGAACCAACTCTCCGGGATATTAATCTTTCGATTTATCCCGGAGAAAAAATTCTCATTATCGGACCATCCGGATCAGGTAAGTCAACTTTGGCTAACTGTATCAATGGATTGGTTCCTTTTTCTTATGTGGGAGACAGCACCGGTGAGTTATATGTTGGAGGCAAAGAACCGAAGGATTTGGGAATCTTTGGATTGTCCAAAATGGTGGGAACTGTTTTGCAGGATACGGACGGGCAGTTTATCGGTCTGACGGTGGCAGAGGATGTGGCCTTTGTGCTGGAAAATGACTGTATGGAAGAGACCAGAATGCATAAGAAGGTGGATGATATTGCTGGGATGGTGGATATTAATAATCTCCTCGAGCATGCACCGGGAGAACTTTCCGGAGGGCAAAAGCAGAGAGTATCCATGGCAGGCGTTATGATTGATGACGTGGACATCTTGCTTTTTGATGAGCCATTGGCAAATCTGGATCCGGCCACAGGAAAACGTGCCATCGCCCTGATTGATTCCATTCAAAAGGAGCAGAATAAGACCATTCTTATCATCGAGCATCGTTTGGAGGATGCTTTGTATAAGGATGTGGATCGCATT
>JAQXIY010000003.1 GCA_029008035.1 Lachnospiraceae bacterium | reverse complement strand
AACCGGAGATATCTTCAATCTTCTTAGAGTGTACCCATTTTCCTTCTTCAGGAATTGGAGCTGGGTCATGCTTTGCGCCCTTAGCAACAGGACACATGTTTTCAACTTCCTTTGTGTAAATCATTTTAAGACTCCTTTCATAATACATAAGATATGTATGGTATATTTATTCCAGCAACGCTGAGAATAGTTAAAAAATTAACCAACACACTGTGGATATTTTCTCATATTTTTTACTGCTTTGCAACCACTTCGTTGCGGTTCTTGTAAATACTGTTAGCATTTACCACGCCCCGAACAGAGGACAGGGGATATACATTGGTGTGAGGTCCGATAACGGTTCCTGGATTTAAAACACTGTTACAACCGACTTCCACAAAATCACCAAGCATAGCGCCGAACTTTTTCAGGCCCGTCTCGATTTTCTTCTCACCATTTTTTACCACCACCAGAGTCTTGTCAGACTTCACATTGGAGGTGATACTGCCTGCTCCCATATGAGACTTATACCCTAAGATGGAATCTCCCACATAGTTATAGTGAGGCACCTGTACCTTGTCAAATATCACTACATTCTTTAGTTCGGTGGAATTGCCCACAACAGCGCCTTTTCCCACGATAGCATTGCCGCGGACAAAAGCACAATGACGAATCTCTGCTCCCTCGTCAATAATCAGAGGTCCATTCAAACTGGCGGTGGTAGCTATCTTGGCAGACTTTGCCACCCATATATTCTCTCCTCTGCGAATGAATTTCTCCTCATCCAGGGTCTCGCCCAAAGTTATAATAAATGCTCCTATCTCAGGCAACACCTCCCATGGATAGGTAGCTTCCTTGAAAAGGTCTGCTGCAATGGTTTTGCTCAAGTCGTACATATTAGAAATCCTACATTGTTCCATGGATACTCCTCCTTATTTATAAAACTTAGCAATATTTTGATATTGATTTCGCATCTGGTACTGGTTGTTGTTGGCCAGCACTCTGGCGGTTTTTTGCTTAATAAAATTCTCCAATTTATCCATATACTCCTGGGCAGTGATGTCTCCGTCCGCCACATAGGTCAGCCCCTTTTCCCAGCTTGCCGTCAGTTCCGGGTTGAGAAGAGAGGGAATGGAAGCATTCACAACATCATACAGCATCTCTCCCTGCAACGTTGGAGTGTAAATCTGGGTCTTTTTATTCAAATCTATGTATTCGTTATTCACCAGTTTTTTCAAAATCTCTGCTCTGGTGGCGGAGGTCCCGATACCACTTCCCTTAATCTGGGCCCGGAGTTCCTCATCCTCAATCAACTGGCCCGCATTTTCCATAGCCAAAATCATAGCACCGGAATTATAGCGTTTGGGCGGAGAAGTCTCCCCCTCCTTAATCTGCATGCCGATGATGGGAACCACATCTCCCTTCTTGATGCCCGCAATAATTTCCGCCATATTCACATTGGCATTGTCATCCTCCTCCGTCTCGTCAGGCTCTGCACCTTCAGCAGTAGTATCTGCCTTCTTTTTCTTGAAGGAATACTCCATCACCTGAAGATATCCCGGCTCCTTTAAATATTTTTCTGTAGCAAAAAAGTATTCTGTTCCTGCCTTTACAGACAGATTCAACTTCTCATAGGTTGCCGCCGGATAAAAGATAGCCAAAAACCTACGACAGATAGCCTCATACACATGTACCGCCCTGCTGTTTAAGCCCTTGATGGCACCAATGCCCTGCCCCGTTGGGATGATGGCATAATGGTCTGTAATCTGCTTGTCGTTGGTGTACTTCGTCTTGGCAATCTTTTTGTAACTATCCCCGGCAAGGATTTCGGTCACAAAGGGCTGTAAACCGGGAATTGCCTGCAGTCCCTGTATATTTTTCCCAATTTCCTTTGCCACTGCTGTGGAGAGCACTCTGGCATCCGTTCTCGGATAGGTCACCAGTTTTTTCTCATAAAGTTCCTGTACAATGGCAAGGGTCTCATCGGGACTGATTTTAAAAAACTTGGAGCAGTCATTTTGCAACTCCGCCAGGTTATAAAGCATTGGCGGATTCTTCTTCTCCGGCTTTTTCTCAATCTTTTCAATGACGGCCTCCCGTCGTCCTGTGGTAAGGTTATCCTCATCAAACTGAGCAGTGTCCGGCTCCATCATAAGCGTCTCTTCAACCAAGGTAACTGCTGATGGTCGCTCCTTGAAACCATTTTCCTTATATAACAGAGGTGAGTTCTCGTATTTGGACCCCACCACGGCTTTCCATTCCATATGTAAGTTAGCCGCACCCACTTCCACATGGGAAAGCACCCGGTAAAAAGGTGTTTTCACGAAGTCGCGAATCTCCCGTTCTCTGCGAACCACCATCCCAAGGACACAAGTCATCACACGACCCACGGAAACCTTGCAATATTTCACGTTCAAGAAATTGGCCATAGAGTTGCCGTAGCGCAGAGCCAACAGCCGGGAAAAGTTAATACCCATCAGGTAGTCCTCCTTTGCCCGCAGATACGCCGCGTTAGAGAGATTGTCATAGGCAGACAAATCCTTTGCCTCCTTGATACCTCTAAGAATCTCCTCCTCCGTCTGAGAATCAATCCACACACGCTTTCGCTCTTTTCCGGATACTCCTGCCATCTGCTCCACCAGACGATAGATATACTCTCCCTCTCGCCCCGAGTCAGTGCACACATAAATAGTGGAAATATCCTCCCGGTGCAAAAGTCCCGCCACAATATTGTATTGTTTGGCAGCACTCTCTATCACCTCATATTTGAACTCCTTTGGTAAAAAGGGAAGGGTATCCAAGCGCCACTTCTTGTATTTCTCATCGTAAGCCTCCGGATAGCTCATGGTTACCAGATGTCCCACACACCAGGTCACCACCGCATTCTCGCTCTCCATATAGCCGTCACGATTTTGCATATTTTCTTTTAAAGCCTTTGCAAATTCTCTTGCAACACTGGGCTTTTCCGCTATAAAAAGGGATTTTGCCATAAATATCTTCCTTTATAATTCCGTCATATCCACTAAGACAATCTGGGAATTCTCTTCTGCTAATTTCACAAGTCTGTCATCGAATTTCTTGGCAGAGAAAAGGTAAATCACCTTGGCACTAATCTTTGCCTTTTTCATGGCCACCAGTAAATTCTCATAGCTCTCATAGGAGAGCTTCGCATCCTTCCAGTTACAGATGCCCACCACATTCTCGCGTTGTGCATTCTGCCCGATGATGTCAATGGTGCCCGTCTTTCCTACCCAGGTACCCATCTTAGATAGGCGAAGAGGCACTTGTCCCACCTGATTCAGCAGTTGCAAATACTCGGTACATACACTTACAAAATACTGATTCAAATAGTCATCCAATCGTTCCTTGATGTGAGCATCGTAAAATTCCTCCGGGCTCATCACATACAAATCGGACAAATTGGGGTACAGAAACGTAAACCAGAAATTCACAAAATGGTTGCGAATGTGATATACCCCCTTCTTGGCGTTATCCCAGCCTCCGGTCTCGAAGGAAACAATCTTCTCAATCACATCAAATGCCGCCAGATTCTTCATATAGACACTAATCTTAGCCCTGGAATAGCCGGTATCCACAAACAAATCATTCAGTTTCTCATTGCCGGCAGCGATGGAAGCCAAAATCGTGTCATATACAGACAACTCTCGCAATTCGCCCCGGATAAAATCCTCCGCTTCGGAAAACAAATATCCCTGAGGGCGAAGAATATTATTACAGATATTTTCTTTGATGGATTTCTTGCCATTCCAACGATTGAGGTAATCCGGCACCCCACCAATAATGCCATAAGTCTCCACGCACTGAGCCACGGAGTAATCCGGGAAAGCGCGCACCACATCCAGAAATTTCATATCCTCCAGTTTTATCAGACCATTGACCTTAGAAATCCCCTCTCCGAGACAGGAGGCCATATCCTTCTCTGTCCAAGGAATGGTGGTATTGCACAAAAGAATCATCACAGGTCCCGGATAAAGACGCTTTGCCTTGAGTTTTAGGATGCTTTCAAAAAATGCGGCATCCTTCTTCACAATCAAATCAAATCCATCAATCACCACAACCAGTTTGGATGCATCACCACTCTTAATGCGGTTAAAACATTCATCATATGTATCCTTGGTAAGAGTAGCTCCAAATTGTCTTACAATCTCTTGCTGCATCTGATGCAATTGCTCCTTGGGTGAAGCATTGCGGGCCTTATAATAAAAAGATTTCTTATCTCTGCAGAAAAGCTTTAACAGCGTATCCATACCACAACCGCTGCGTCCGTACAAAATGTATAGCTGGTTGCCACTCTCCTGATATATTTCTTCTAATCTCTTGCGCTCTGCCACTCTTGTAATCATGTTATGTACCCAAGAATACCTTTCGTTTACTAAATCTGCATTTAAAAAATTCAAGATTAATTATAGCGAAATTTCGTTAACTGCACAAGAGGTATTGGAGCCATTGGGGACGGATACTAATGGCACACAGATGTGTCTCCCTATTGGCTCAATTCTATGGTTGTGCTATAATAGTGTTATGTGAATTTTCCAATATACAGGAGGATGAATATGTTTGAATTTACAAAGGATTGTCTCATCGGCACAGAAGCCATTGACAACGACCACCAACATCTATTTGATTTAATTAATGACGGCATTGCCCTGCTAAACAATGACTTTATGCCGGACAAATACGATGCCATCAAAGAACTCTTTGATGAATTATTGGATTATGCCAATATGCATTTTAGTCGGGAAGAAGAATATATGAAAAGTATTCGGGACCCGGAAATTATTATACAGAGGGTTCAACACGACCAGTTCCGCTCTATGGTCTGGGAACTGAGTTCTAAAGCATTGGAGACAAACGAAGAACAGATGGCTGTTCTGGAAAGCACCTTGGCTTTTCTTGCCAAGTGGCTTTATCACCACATTCTGGGAAGCGATATTATGATAGGGAAGTTAGAGCCACTGGAGGAGTGGATGATGCGGGATAACCCGTGCGAATTTACAGCGGAATATCTCACAGGAATTCCTCTGATAGATGAGGAGCATCAAATGCTCTTTTCCATCACCGGTAAAGTGGTAGACCTGATTCGAGGAGGCGTATCCGATGCGGACCTTCCTGAGATTCTCCGCATTTTAGGGGAACTGCGGGAATACACACACAAACATTTTGCCGATGAAGAAGCATATATGAAAAGCATTGGATATGAGGGATTGGAAGCCCAACAGCGTGCACATGCCGCGTTTATTGCAGAACTGGATGAGATTGACGAGGCCCAGTTGCGCCAACAGCCTGAGGAATACCTCAAGAGCCTCATTGAATTTCTACTTGGTTGGCTCATCAACCATATCTTAAAGACGGACAAATGCATTCCGGCGTAAACACAAACTTTTAAACCATTACACAAAGCAAAAGCAGGGCAAAATAATCGCCCTGCTTTTGCTATGATGCATTTTTCACAACATCTCCCCGCGCCATTGGGGACACATCTTCATGCCATTAGTACCCGTCCCTATCGGCACTATTTCTTGGTGATGTAGCCCTGAGCCTTGAGAAGCTCTGCACAGAGCACTGCTCCGCCGGCTGCACCTCGCACAGTGTTGTGGGAGAGTCCCACGAACTTCCAATCATATACGGTGTCCTCACGAAGACGGCCTACATTGATACCCATACCATTCTCATAGTCCACATCCAAGGTAACCTGTGGGCGATTATCCTCCTCCATATAGCGGATGAACTGCTTTGGTGCACTGGGAAGGTTCAACTCCTGTGGCGCCCCTGAGAAATTCTCCAACGCAGCAATCAACTGCTCCTTGGTAGGATTCTTCTTAAACTTCACAAATACGGCTGCCGTGTGACCGTTTAACACCGGCACGCGAATGCACTGGCAAGTAATCATTGGGCTGGTCGCCGGAACAATCTCACCCTTTTCCTCATCAATATGTCCCCCGATACGAAGAGGCTCTTTTTCACTTTTCTCTTCCTCACCACCGATAAATGGAATAATGTTGCCCTCCATCTCCGGCCAATCCTTGAAGGTCTTACCTGCTCCGGAAATCGCCTGATATGTGGTGGCAACAACCTCGTATGGCTCGAACTCTTTCCATGCGGTAAGAACAGGTGCATAAGACTGAATCGAGCAGTTTGGTTTAACAGCCACGAAACCTCTTGTAGTTCCCAGTCTCTTTTTCTGGAACTCGATAACATTCATATGCTCAGGGTTAATCTCCGGCACTACCATGGGAACATCCGGTGTCCATCTGTGTGCACTGTTGTTTGAAACAACCGGAGTCTCTGTCTTTGCATATGCTTCCTCGATTGCCTTAATTTCGTCCTTTGTCATATCTACAGCGGAAAATACAAAATCCACCTCTGCGGCTACCGCCTCTACCTCGTTAACATTTTTTACAACAATGTTCTTAACAGCTTCCGGCATGGGAGTATCCATCTTCCAACGGCCGCCCACTGCCTCTTCATATGTCAAACCGGCACTTCTCGGGCTGGCTGCAATTGTTGTAACTTCAAACCACGGATGGTTCTCCAAAAGAGAGATAAATCTCTGGCCAACCATTCCTGTTCCACCTAAAATACCCACTTTTAATTTTTCGCTCATTGTTTTCTCCTTACTGTCCGCCTTTGGCGAACAACTGTCGTTCTAGTACAATATATTATGAGATTTTCCCAAAAAATGCAAGAACATTTCCCAATTCCCACATTTTACACAAAGAGGCTTTATTTTTTTGACATCTTTTGTAAATTGTGAACAAAGGGCCAGCCCCAATGGTCTGACCCCGGCATTCTCATATCCTACTTAGATAAATACTCTCTATAGCTGGCAATGGCCTTCTCCATAGCCTCCTTGCCGGGAGCTCCCACCGTCAATCGCTTGTTCACGCAGGTGTCCATGGAAATAGCATCGTAGATGTCCTCTTCAAAAACAGGACTGATGGCCTTTAGTTCCTCCAAAGACATATCGTCGATAGCAATATCTTTCTCGATACAGTAGAGTACTACCCGACCGATGATACCATGGGCATCTCTGAAAGGTACACCGTGATTTACCAAATAGTCCGCCGCATCCGTTGCATTGGTAAATCCATTCTTGGCACTGGCCTCCATATTGTCTTTCAAGAATGTCATGGTAGACAACATACCATCAAACAACTGAATGCATCCATTGGCTGTGTCCATGGCGTCAAAGGACAATTCCTTATCCTCCTGCATATCCTTATTATATGCCAAAGGAATTCCTTTCATGGTGGTGAGCAGAGACATCAGTGCTCCATACACTCGCCCTGTCTTGCCACGAACCAGTTCAGCAATATCCGGGTTCTTCTTCTGTGGCATGATACTGCTGCCGGTGCTGTAGGCATCGTCAATCTCGATAAAACGATATTCGTTGCTGTTCCAAATAATCACTTCCTCTGAAAACCGACTGAGATGCATCATGACAACAGACAACGCTGACAAATATTCCAGCAGATAGTCCCTGTCACTAACCCCATCCATACTGTTTTCCGTAGGGCCAAAGAAATCCAACAGTTCTGCTGTATATTCCCGGTCCAAAGGATACGTGGTTCCCGCCAATGCACCTGAGCCCAGCGGACAATAGTTCATTCGTTTATAGATATCCTGAAGACGAAGTTCGTCCCGACGGAACATTTCAAAGTACGCTCCCATGTGATGAGCCAGCGTAATGGGCTGAGCCTTCTGCAAATGGGTGAACCCGGGCATAATCGTCTCCGTATTTTCTTCCATAATATGTAAAATCGTTTCCAAAAGATGATGTAGCAGCTTCTCTGTCATTTGAACCTGACTTCTGGTATACAGACGCATATCCAAGGCTACCTGGTCATTGCGGCTGCGGCCGGTATGAAGCTTCTTTCCTGCATCACCGATGCGGTCAATCAGATTCGCCTCAACAAAGCTGTGAATGTCCTCGTATTCCTTGGTAATAGCAAGCTTGCCATCTGCAACATCAGCTTCAATGCCATCAAGCCCGGCTAAAATCTCATCCCGCTCCTGCTCTGTGAGAATACCCTGCTTGGCCAGCATCTTTACATGGGCACGGCTCCCCATCACATCCTCATGAAAGAATCTCTGATCAAATCCGATGGACGCATTGAAATCATATACCAGTTCGTCTGTCGCCTTGGTGAAGCGACCTCCCCATAATTGTGCCATAACTATATCCTCTCTTCCTTTTGTCGCTGTCTCTCCTGATAAGAATACACGCATCCACAGTAATCCTGTCGATACATACTATACGCTTCTGAGAGTTCCACCGACCGTTTAAATCCATTTCGCTTCTTAAAATCAGAGCAAAGATACTCCACTCCGTAGCGTTCTCCCATCTCTTGCCCAATCTCATTGAGCAACTCTGCATTCTTCATAGGGCTGATGGAAAGGGTTGTTGTAAAAAATTCCATCCCCATCTCGCTTGCAAGTGCAGCACTCTCCTCTAAACGAAGACGAAAGCAGGCTTCACAGCGCGCTCCTCCTTCTCTCTCCTGTTCCAATCCCTTAGTCACCTCATAGAAGCGTTCCTTGGCAAACTCTCCCCGGCAAAAGGAAATCGGATACTTCGCCGGGAACTGCTCTATAAATCTCTGCTGTTCCTTCACTCGCTTCTCATATTCCTCATCCGGATAGATATTGGGATTGTAATAGAATACCGTAATAGAAAAATACCGGGATAAATACTCCAAGACATAACTACTGCAGGGTGCACAGCAACTGTGCAACAACAATGTGGGCACAGAGTCCCTTCCCTGCAATTCCTTTAGTTTCTTATCTAACAGCAATTGATAATTCTGTTTCATGGTTTTCTAATTAGCCCTACGAGACCACAAATATAACAGTGTCACTGCAGTGACATAGACTACTGCCATCAAAACCATAAACACAATCTTGCCAAACACAATACCGGCCACAATCTCAGCAATCACAATCAATCCATGAACCCAGATAGGGATGCGATTCAAGCATGCTGCCAAAAGTGCTTCCAAAATCACGATGGTGCACACAGCAACTACCGGAAGATGCAACGCTAAAATACTAATCAAAATCATAGCCAGGGCAACCACAACAAAGGCAGCCAAAACCACCACCGGCTTCTCTGTCAACTGCTTTGTTAATTGCTTTATTTTCTCCATAATATTTCCTTCCTCTCTCAATACTCACTCAGCCCATTATAGCAAGTTTGCCGGGATTCCACAACTGCCTTTAGCAAAATACCGACACCACCATATTTACCAAGAATGCCATGATCCAGGCAATCACACACTGATAAACCACAACCACAGCTGCCCATTTGCCTCCCAGTTCCCGCTTTACCGCTGCCACCGCTGCCACACAGGGGGTATATAACAGACAAAATACCAGAAGTGCAGCCGCCGCCGGCACTGTCAGCACCTGCTTTAACACTTCCACAGACGGAATCAGCACGGACAATGTGGCCACCACACTCTCCTTTGCCATAAATCCTGTAATGAGCGCCGTACAAATGCGCCAGTCACCAAATCCCAAAGGACGAAACAGTGGCGCAATTCCCCCGGCAATCCATGCCAGCATACTGTTGGAAGAATCCGATACCATATTAAAATGACCGTCAAAGGTCTGTAAAAACCAAATCACAATCGTTGCCAAAAAGATAACAGTAAATGCCTTTTGTAAAAAGTCCTTGGCCTTCTCCCACAAGAGCTGCAATACATTGCCAATTCCCGGAAGTCGGTAGTTTGGAAGTTCCATCACAAAAGGAACAGGCTCGCCCTTAAAAATGCTGCCTTTCATCACAAGTGCAGCAAGAATTCCCACAGCCATACCTCCAAAGTACAAAAGCACCATCACCAAGGCTCCGTGTTCCGGGAAAAATGCAGCCGTAAAAAAGGCGTAAATGGGTAATTTGGCAGAACAACTCATAGAGGGCGTAAGCAATATGGTCATTTTTCTGTCACGCTCCGAGGACAGCGTTCTGCTGGCCATGACTCCCGGCACTGTACAGCCAAATCCAACCAGCATAGGAACAATGCTTCGGCCGGAGAGGCCTATCTTTCTCAAAAGTTTGTCCATCACAAAGGCCACCCTTGCCATATAGCCGGTATCCTCTAAAATGGACAGGAAGAAAAACAGGGTGACGATAATTGGCAAAAAACTGAGAACACTTCCCACTCCGTTAAAAATACCATCAATAATCAACGAGTGTAAGGTTTTGTTCACATGAACTGCCGTAAGCATTACATCTGTCATCTCTGTCAAATATGAAATAGCCCCTTCCATCAATTCCTGTAGCCAAACTCCTATCACACCGAAGGTAAGCCAGAATACAAGGGCCATAATCAGCACAAAGGATGGAATCGCCGTATACTTTCCCGTGAGCACACTGTCAATACGACGACTCCGCACATGCTCCTTGCTCTCCTTTGGCTCAATCACCGTGGCCTCGCTGACCTGTTTGATAAAGTGAAAACGCATATCCGCAATGGCAGCGGCAGAATCCAATCCCCGCTCCTTTTCCATCTGCAAAATAATGTGATCTAACATTTCCTTCTCGTTGTCATCCAGTTGCAGTTTCTCAATGATTTGCTCATCTCCCTCAATCACCTTAGCTGCTGCAAAACGAATGGGAATATTTGCCGTCTTAGTGTGATCCTCAATCAGGTGCATAATGCCGTGCATACACCGATGCACCGCACTGCCTCCGTCCTCCGGATCACAGAAATCTTTGCGAATGGGTTTTTCCTGATACTTTGCCACATGGATTGCATGGGCAATCAGCTCGTCAATACCCTCATTCTTGGCCGCGGAAATGGGAACAACCGGGACACCAAGAAAAGCCTCCATCTCATTGATGCGAATGGCTCCTCCATTTTCCCGCACCTCATCCATCATATTAAGAGCCACCACCATAGGGATGTCCAGTTCCATCAACTGCATGGTCAAATACAGATTGCGCTGAATGTTAGATGCATCTACAATATTGATGATTCCCTTGGGCTTCTCTTTTAAAATAAATGCTCTCGTCACCAGTTCCTCACTGCTGTAGGGAGACATGGAATAAATACCGGGCAAATCCGTAATTAAAGTGTTCGGATGTCCCTTGATAGCGCCATCTTTCCTATCCACCGTCACCCCCGGGAAATTCCCCACATGCTGGTTAGAACCTGTGAGACGATTAAATAATGTAGTCTTACCACAGTTTTGGTTTCCCGCCAAAGCAAAGGTGATTACTTCCTCCTCCGGAAGGGGGTGTTCATGCTTCTTGTCATGGTAATTGCCCCCTTCTCCCAAACCGGGATGCGGAATATGCTTGTGAAGTTTTTTCTTATTGCCGTCCTTCTCCCAGCCATTGTCTTGTGACTTCTGCTGATTCTCTTCCACACAAATGGCTGCTGCATCCGCCACCCGCAGGGTCAACTCATAACCATGAATCCGCAGTTCCATAGGGTCACCCATAGGCGCGTATTTCACCAGTTGTACTTCTGCTCCGGGAATCAGTCCCATATCAAGGAAGTGCTGGCGCAAGGCCCCCTCACCCCCAACAGAAGCTATACGGGCAGATTCTCCTATCTTCAAGTCTTTGATGGTTCTCATTTGTCAACCTCGATTCTCATGTTCAAAATATCCACCATCATCATACGATTGTTGTGATTGGTCGTCAATCTGAAAATTCCCAAAGTTTTTAAAAAAAAGATTGTAAAGTGTGGAAATTTTATATATAATCAATGTGTTGCTCCGATAGCTCAGTTGGTAGAGCACTTCACTCGTAATGAAGGGGTCGTCAGTTCGAGTCTGATTCGGAGCTCTTTTCGTTTGCCAATGTCAGAATCGGAGGATTTATGACATACGAA
>JAQXIY010000002.1 GCA_029008035.1 Lachnospiraceae bacterium | reverse complement strand
ACCGGTGATTTATTAGGCGGAGGCAGCTTTGACACATCCCAATAGGAATATTCGAGGCTTCCAGAGTGAGTTTTAGGAGGAATTACTATGGCTAACGGATTTGGAAGCTTATATGTGGGGGCGTCAGCAATTCAGTCACAGCAAAATGCACTTAATGTTGTAGCCAACAACTTATCAAATGTAAATACCAATGGCTATGTACGCCAACAGGTTATATTTGCAGATAGAAACTATACATCTTTTGCGTCAGCATCCATAAGCGCCCAGCGTCTTGGTCTGGGTGTGGATATTGGAGATGTTGTCCATGCAAGAGATGTTTTTTTGGATAAAGCATATCGGTCCGAATCAGGACGACAGGCATTCTATGCCGCCAGTTATGATGCAGTGACAGAGGTGGAAATTTTTCTGCAGGAGACCCAGGGAAAGGCATTCCAAGAGGCATTGAAGGATTTATATGAAGCATTCGGAGAGTTTGCAAAGGATCCATCCGATGCTGTCAATCAGAATTTGGTTATGCAGAAATCATCTCTCTTCGTCAGCAGAGTATCCAATCTGAACAAAGGTCTGCAGGACTATCAGTTGACAATCAACAAAAAGTTGACGGATGATGTAAACCGCATCAATGAACTGGGAAAGAAAATCTCAACACTTAATTTACAAATTCAGAGAATTGAATCCGCCGGCGTGGAGACGGCTATGGATTTGCGAGACACCAGAGACTTGTACCTTGATGAACTGTCCGGTTTAGCAAAAGTATCCATTCGCGAGGAGATTGACGGTGTGGTTAAAGTGCAAATCGATGGAGTGGAATTTGTCACAGAGACCCAGTGCTATCCTATGGCATTACAGGAGGATTTAAAGACAGGCTTTAAGACACCATACTGGCCGCAGCTTTCCGATACGGATGCAGGGGTATATACCCAGGTATTTAATACGGGAAATGCATGTGCGGAGAACAACACGGATGTGGGAGAGGTAAAGGCGCTGCTGTTGGCAAGAGGAGATCATTATGCCAGCTATGTGGATATGCAGGGATTGACACAGGCTGAGTATGAGAAAGGTCTGTCTAACTCCATTATGATGAACACTCAGGCAGAGCTGGATATGTTATACCACACCATTGTGACAGCCATTAACGATACCATTTGTCCCAACACCACTGCAGGAAATGCACTGGGATCTGGGAACCTGCCTCTTACGGCAAGGACAACAGACGGACAGACTATAACGATTACATCGGATACAAAGATTTTAGATGCAGAGAATTGTGCTGTTGGCAGCGATGGTAAACTTCCACCGCAGGAATTGTTTACCAGAATCGGATGTGAGAGATACACCCAAGCAACAGTTACCATCAATGGAGAGGATAAAACCATCTATGTGTATAACGAGGAGGACACCAAAGACTTGTCCAAGTGTTATACCATACAGGACACTCAGATTAACCAGAAGCTTGTGGAAGAGGAGAGCCTTCTGGCCCACAAGAAGCAGACAGGGGAAATCGCCTATGATTTAGGCGAAAGTTTGGAAAATATCTGGGATGAGGCAAAGTACAAAATCAATCCCAGTGACACAACACCTTGTACTTTTACGGATTTCTACATTAAATGGATTGGTGAGGTGGGAACAGTAGGCTCCGTATACCATACCACTGCTACCAGCCTTCAGGGCACTAAGGATACCATCGACAACAACAGACAGATGGTGGTAGGGGTGTCTTCGGATGAGGAACTTACCAACATGATTAAGTACCAGCAGGCCTACAATGCAGCCAGCCGATACATCAATGTGGTGAGTAGCATGATCGAGTATCTCTTACAATCGGTCTAATAAGTAAGTTACGACTTTATGTCGCGTTATATCAGTTGTACAGAGGCATCCATTTCCTTTGCGGGGTACTTGCGAATGGTCGGTACTTAGGCGGTGCTTTTAACAGCGCCTTATGTACCGCTACCAATGAGCAGTAGCGAGAGCGTGCCCGGCGAAGGAAAGGATGGCCCTGTACAACGAAAAAGAGCAGAAAGAAAAGGAGGAGCTTATGCCATCATCATTTTTTGGATTAAATGTAGCATATACAGGACTCAATGCCGCACAGGCTTCTATCAATACAACTGCAAATAACATTTCCAATGTGCAGACCAAAGGTTACAGCAAGCAGACAGTGAACCTGTCGGCAGCGGCTTCTCTGCGGGCATACCAGAGATTTGGAAGCACAGGTACCGGTGTTTCCGTGGATTCTGTTACACAGGTACGAGATGAGTATTATGACACCAAGTTTTGGAATAATCAGGCCGGATTAGGGCTTTATGAGAAGAAACTTTATTATATGGAGCAGATTCAGAACTATTATACAGACGGTAGTTTGTCTGCCACATCCAATGCAGGCTTTACCACCATTTTTAGCAAGATGTTTAATGCTCTGGACAATCTGAAAACCAAAGCGGGAGATTCCGCATCCCGGAATGAATTTATCAGCGATGCCCAGGAGTTGTGCACCTATTTTAACAGCACGGCCCAGAGAATGCAGGACTTACAGAGTTCTATCAACGATGAGATTAAGACTACGGTGGATAACATCAATGCCATTTCCCAGAAGATAGCACTGCTGAACAAGCAGATTAACATCATTGAGATGGAAAAGGGATACGCCAATGAGTTGCGAGATCAGAGAGCGGTGTTGATAGATGAATTATCTAAGATTGCCCCTGTGGAAATCTCAGAGCGCAAGGTGGTAAATACCAACTATGAGGACCAATATACAGGAGCCACCTACTTTACTCTCAAGATAAACGGACAGCTTTTGGTGGACAATTACGACTACAATACATTGGCATGCAAGCCCAGAGAGGAGAAGTATAATCAGTCCGATATCGACGGCTTATACGATATTGTCTGGGGTGCTACGGGAGCAACTTTTGATGCAACCGCCACTAATATGAGTGGGGAACTGAAGGCTATGTTCGAGGTTCGTGACGGCAATAATGATGAGAATTTACAGGGACAGATTACGGATGTGACAGCAACTTCTTTCACTGTAACCAAGGCAAACATAACAGATGTTGACTTTATGAATATGCCAAGCCGGGGTACGATTTGGTGTAACAATACAGAATACACCTATACATCTTTTACCTGTGAGACAGATGCAGATGGGAATATCACTTCATACACATTCCAATTGGACAAGCCTATTGGGGTGGATGAGCAGAGTAAGTTGCGAGGCCGGCCAATGGTGGTGGGTGATTGTGTAAATTATATGGGAATCCCCTATTATATGAACCAGATGAACACCTTCCTTCGCTCCTTTGCCCAGGCATTCAACGAGATTCAGCAGTCGGGTGTAGATGCGGACGGCAATCCTATGGGGTCATTCTTCGTGGCACAATATGCAACCAGCAACGATGAGTACACCATGACAGATGATATCACCGGGCAGACCACCCTGAGCTCAGGGGCAAACTTTTACTACCAGTTGACGGCCACCAATGTGGCTGTGGCCAAAAAGACACAGAAGGACCCGGATATTTTTGCGACACAGACCAAAGCGGAGGATGGAACGGATGCCCATGACCTCATTGATGCTCTGGCTAAATTGCAAAGTAAGACAGAATTGTTTCGTGGAGGCGGTGCGGATACCTTCCTGCAGTGTATTTACGCAGATATCACAGTGGATACTCAAGAATGTGAGATATTTACCGATAATTATACTAACATCAGTAACACTATCGACAACCAGCGGACATCGGTGTCCGGTGTGGATGAGGACGAGGAAGCCATGGATTTGATTAAGTTCCAGAATGCTTATAACCTGGCTGCCAAATGTATCTCTGTTTTGACAGAAATGTATGACCAATTGATTCTTAACACAGGTGTATAGTAACACCCTTGGGGAGGGAGACATATGCGAGTTACCAACAATATGATTCTGAGGAATTCTTCCTACAACATCAATGGCACCAAGGGAATTGTGAACAATTCCATGAACCAAATGACAACTCAGAAGAAGATTAACAAGCCTTCGGATGATCCGGTGGTTGCTATTCGTTCCCTGCGCCTGAGCACCAGTCTCAGCCGGGTGGAGCAGTACTACAAAAAGAACATTCCGGATGCGGAGTC
>JAQXIY010000001.1 GCA_029008035.1 Lachnospiraceae bacterium | reverse complement strand
TCTTGGGTTTCTTCCAAATTCTACAAATCCGGCTCTCTCATACATTGCTACCGCACCTTCATTTTCAGCCACAACTTCTAATTCCAGTTGGGTATAGCCCGCTTCCCTGGCACACTGAATGCAAGCCTCCGTAAGGGCTTTACCGATACCCAGCCCCCAGTATTCCTTGACTATGGCGATGCCAAAGTCAGCTCTATGCCTCACCTTATATTTACTTCCCATGGAATGAAAACCGGCGGTTCCCGCAACTTCTCCATCAATGACAGCAATAATCTCTATCTCATTTTCACTTTCTTCCATTCCTTTTAGGAACTCTGCTTCCTTCGCCTCATCTAAATCATTTTCATCCGGATAGCTAAACAGATAATCTGTCTCCTCATGGGTCAGATTAAAATTAGCCAGAACCGCTGCACTATCCTTCTCCTCCCCATTTCTCAGACAGCAAGTGCGCCCATCCTTTAATGTAATTGTCTTGTTGTATTTCATGCGCAAATTCTCCCGTTTCTTAATTTAATATCAAAATAGTGAAATAATAATCCACATTAAGATGCATACCACAAAAGCAAAAACTCCGGATCCTATTACCATAAGTACCTTCTGATAAGGGGCCTTACCGATTTCTCTCTGGGTCTGTACGTCATCTAACGTGCGTCCTTCCGTAAATGCAACGATTTCTTTGTAGGTCTGTATGTGATGACGTTTCTTTAACCCATCAACCTTAAAGGCCAACCAAAAAGTCGCTGCTGCAATCAATACCCAGATAACAACACCGACACATTTCAGAAAAACAAACAATGGTATTGCCGAAATAACCGTATCTCAATATCTCCTTTCAACAACTGATCCAGAGATACCTGAAACAACGAACTAAGAAGCATCAAACTGTGAACATCCGGATAACTCTTCTCCGTCTCCCAGTTTGAAATGGTTTGTCTGGTAACAAAAATTTCTTCCGCCAACTGCTCCTGTGAAAGATTCTTTTCTGTTCGATATTTCTTTAATTGATTTGCAAATTCCATTTCTTAACCTCCTTTGCCATAGATTGGCTCTCCAAATCATCTTCAGTATATGGAGAGGAAATGAAATTCTCTATCAAAACCATTTTACAATGGCACTTTTTAGTATGTCAAAAGATTTTTGCAAAGGCGAAAACCCTTGATTCTAGCGGATTGTCACATCCAAGCTGCCTTGGGCTCTCTTACCCCGGCAAATAATCCGGTAGCGTCCATCTTCCTGTATCATAACGGAAAAAGGCTCCTTGTATTCTGACGCCGTATGACCAGTAAAAATTGGTTCCTCACCTTCCTTGCAAATTTCCAGGTACCATTCTCCGCCATCGTATCCGGGCACCACTTCCACCACATCCCCTTTTTTCAAGTCAAACTCTTCTGTGAGAGTCTCATTTAAACGTTCGGACTCAATTGTAAATCCCTTGTCTCTGTCTTCAAATTTGTATTCCGATTGATGAGAATTCCAAAACATAAATCCCACGAAAGCAGTAAAAAACACAATTAACGCTGCCACGCCAACATACTTTGCCTTGTACCTATTTCCTGAAAGATCAAGATTTTTCTCATATTGATAAAACTGGATTGCAAACCCTGCAAAAAGAACCAAATAAAGAGCTGCCAATACTGTAAAACAAATGGCAATCAAATCCTGCGCTCTAGAGCCACCACCGTATCCCATCGAGTTCATAGATAACTGTGGAATGATCATGCAAAAAAATATGATAATCAACGGCGTCACTCTCCCCTTAAATACACGCCTCATCATTTCCAATCTGGAAGCATCATCACAGAAAATCTCTTCATTCTCCTGCTCATCTTCGGCCGGCTTGCGGAAGTAACTATATCCTACGAAATCAAAAAGGTATTCCCAACCACAGTCTGCAAACATCTGAACATATTCGCTCTTATGTGCTACACCTTCCTGATTATAATCCAATCGATAAGACATTTTCTCTGGTTCGCATTTTTCGAAGTGATAAACACATGGCCAGGAAACACGTATCAATCCCCAACCCTTTGCATGCATCTTACTTAGATATTCCTCTTCTTTTCTGTAAGCAGGAATGGTAAAAAATTTCAATTCTTTCTTTGTTTCTCTCATGACATCATCTCCTTCATATTGCCATACAATCGTTCTATGCGCTTTCCTTCCAGCTCCAAAACTTCTCTTCCCAAATCAGTAATCTGATAAATCTTCCTCTTCTCCTCTTCACGGAGAAATGAAATCAGACCATCTTTCTCCATCTTGGATAAACTTCCATACATAGTTCCCGGTGCCAGGACAATGGCACCCTCTGTCAGTTCCTTCACCTTCTGCACCACACCATAACCGTGATTAGGTTCCTGCAGACAAAGCAAAATATAAAATCCCGTCTCTGTCATGGGAACATAAACTTTTTTAATATGGGCGTCCATATCATCACCTCCATGTATCCAGTGCGATATATCGCACTTCGATATTGGTATAGTATCGCACTTCGATATATCTGTCAACAACTTTTTGTAACAAAAAAGTGTGCGGCAAAATATGCCGCACACTCCTATATGATTCTTCTTAATCTTCTGTCTTTGTTGCTAAATTTACAATAGCCACTACCACTCCATACAATACACCGGCAATTGGCCAAACCACCCAGGTAATATGCCAAGCGTTGGAAAGGAATGACCATCCCAGATAAATCGCCACTGCCAATAACCAATAGATGGTAGCAATGCGACTCATAATTGGTTCTGACTTCTTCTTGCTAACAGTGTAATCTCCTTCTTGGAGCAATTTATCAAAACTTGCTTGCACTACGCCAACTCTTACAAACAAATTCACTGCAATGGCAATCATGAAAAGCAATACACCAACCATAGATACATAGATATAATCCTTATCAAACAAGAACGCACTTGCCATCAAAGGAACAATACTCAAAATACAAAGAACCACACCAAGGGTAATTCCCAAACTGTACTTCTGCGCAAAAGCATTTTTCTTTTCACGAACCATGCCATCTACACCGTATGCGGTATCAATATTTGCTTTTTCTAAGAACTCAAACTTCTTAACTTGGGAAGATGTCTTAATAAAGATTGCAACACCAATAGCCACCAAAACCAATAGTACAATCATTCCAATGCCACCTGCCATGTTCTCAGAGATTCCAAAAATTCTTTCATCTGCAAAACCGCTAAGAACAATCAATGCAATGGGGGACATGACGCAAAGAGATGTTGCCCACGCCACCAAAGGTGCATTCTTTTTCTGTATCTGCAAAAACTCAGAAGCCTCTTCCATAGACACGCTTCGCGCTTTTCCCGCCAACTCTGTCGCATTATCCACAATGGTCTGATTTTCCTTGCTCTCCATCTCATCCTTTAGAAGATAGTCTGTGGTCACCCCAAAGAGTTCCGCCATCTGTAAAATCCTATTTAAATCGGGAACCGACTGGGCGCTTTCCCACTTGGACACGGATTGTCTGGACACTCCCAACTTCTCTGCCAGTTCTTCCTGACTCCAGCCACCTCGTTTTCTCTCTTCCATTATCTTATCTGCTAAAATCATATTCTCTTGTTCCTTTCTGAAAAAATTGCTGTGTTCGAACAATCTTATCTTACAAAAAATGGTAGTTGCGCACCATAAAGTTCACTGTAAAATGTGTCAACTGACAGTTGCAATTGCGAAAAATCAACTTTCCTTCTCTATATTTAACACCTGTTTCACTGTATTTTCAAGAATTCTCATATCCACCGGTTTTGCCACATGGGCATTCATCCCTGCTTTCAAAGAATTCTGAATATCCTCAGTAAAAGCGTTTGCTGTCATGGCAATAATGGGGATTTCCCTGGCCTGTATATGCGAACACGTTCGAATTGCCTCTGTGGCCTCATAACCATTCATCACCGGCATCTGTACATCCATCAAAATCAGATCGTATGTGCCGGGTTTGGAGTTTTCAAATGCCTCCAACGTTTTCTGTCCGTCTTCACATATCTCACAAGTGGCTCCCACCATCACAAGCAATCCTGATATGATCTCAGCATTTAGTTCATTGTCCTCTGCAACCAGAATATGCTTTCCTGCCAGAGTTGTATATTTTTTATGTTCTTCCTCCTTCTGTACTACATCTTCCGACAATGAATTTTGGGGTTGACTCATTTGGAATGGTATGTCCACGGTAAATGTGGTTCCCACGCCCTTTTTACTTTCCAGGCTGATAGTTCCTCCCATCAAATCCACCAGCTTCTTTGTAATGGCCATTCCCAGACCTGTTCCGTGAATCTTACTGGTTCGGCTATCTTCTTCTCTGCTGAATGAGTCGAAGATGTGCTCTTGGAACTCCTGTCCCATACCATAGCCGTTATCGGAAACTGTGATTCTGTAATGGGCAGAATGACCTGACGCATACAATTCTCTCATTTCAAACTGAATACATCCATAGTCCGGCGTGTACTTCAATGCGTTGGACAATAGGTTGATACATATCTGATTCAATCTTACTTTGTCCACAACAATAGCATCATGTATCACATGGCCGGTGTCAATGGTAAAGGTGTGCCCCCTTTCATTCATCTGAGGGCGAATCATCAAATCCATTTCTCTCACTATTTTTGTAATGGATTCTTCTGATAAGTTCAGTGTGGTTTTTCCGCTTTCTATACGGCTCATATCAAGCACGTCGTTGATCAGTCCCAGCAAATGTTTGTTGGAGACAGCAATTTTTTCCGTATATTCCCTTACCTTCTCTGGGTTGTCTGCCTCTTGTTTCAGCAATGTGGTAAATCCCACAATAGCATTCATTGGTGTGCGGATGTCATGACTCATATTAGACAAAAAGTAACTCTTGGACCTGTTTGCATTTTCTGCAATTTCCAGTGCCTCCTCCGTAACCTCTTTTGCGCGCTCTAAGGATTCATTTAATTCCTGTAGTTGCTGTTTCTCTGTTCTGATCTTATGGATGTCTAAGCTGATTAGCCCCACCAAAATAATGGCCAGCAGCACCACAATCATAGTTGCAAGAATTGAAATACGGCCAATAGACTGAATGTTTTCGTCCAGTTCACCCAATACAGATTCGTAGTCCACAACGATGGTCACGTACCAGTCAATTCCCGTGACCTTGGCATAACTGATAATACTGTCTTCTCCATCAGGGGTAATCACATGAACTGCATGATTTTCTCCCCGCAGTACACTGTCCCTGAAGCTTTCAAAGTCTGAAATCCCCTGGCCTTCCACAAATCGAGCCGATTCATATACTTTAAAAAAGTAGTAGCTTTTCTTGTCATCTTCCAGATTATCCGTGTATAGCAATACCAGGCCTTCTTGATTCACCACGCGGATTTTGCCGTTTCCGGCAAAGGATTCCACCGAGAGTAAATCCATAAAAGTATCCAGACTAAAATACATCATCAGATACTGCACTTCTATCCCGTCAACGGTAACTGTGCTTACCGGCATACCAAACAGTAACGTGTCCTGTTGTCCTTCCTGACTAAGTATACAAATCCTTTGATTGTCCAAAAATAGCGGGTAGAGTTTTTCTGCGGGTTCCAAAAAACCAACCTCCCCTTTCTGGTCAATATAAGCTCCCTCTTTGGAAACAAGCATGACCCTGTAGGCATCCGGTACGCTACTTTCCAAATAGGTGATTGCCTCTTCCCCTGACATATCCCCCACAGCATTCAAGGCACTGTCTACCATTTCCATACGTCCCCAGATATTGTTTAACTGATTATCCAGAACCTCTCTGACTTGATTCACATTATCAGACAGCAGAGAAAGGGCAGTGTCCTCGCTGACATTGTTCACAGACGACAGTGTGTATTTTTGAAGCAGAAAGACTGCGGCAAGTGCAACAACCAATATTGCAACGATAATGCCTGTCCGTATTTTAAGATTTTTCACCGGAGTCCCTCTCCTTTCCACTACTCATCCATTCCTATTCCACAATTTCAAGCTGTTTTGGTGCTTCAATCACACCATTCCGGGTTTTTAAATAATCCTTGAAAATATCATGAAAGGTCAAATCCTCATACCGCTCCACTACTTTTCCTTCCGGGATGGCTCCCCGAAGTGTTGCAACACGATAAGTTTTATTCATATCCATTATCCTGCCATTTGTTCTCAAGGAAATATACTGTGCACCATTGGTGCCTGACATAGAATATTTCATCTGTACGCCCGCAAAAGCTGCCATACCATTGTCCGCCGTTGATAGTGCCTGTTCCATCAATTCTCTTCCGGTCATCTCCACAACCACATAGTCCATATCTCCCTGGTCCGGATTGGGGAGGAAGCAATGTTCCGTGGTGACAAGACTAATCATATCATCCGTAATATCCCCACTGTAAAAATAACTTTGGGTTCCATAGTTTGGAGCAACGGGTACATAGCCAATATCCGCATCCATACTGTTTAGATACGCAAGACCAACCACATAAGCTGTCTGCAAAGGAGAAATTGTCTCCTTTACTGTCCCATAAACCTCCGGTTCTTTTGGAGAAAGGACTTCATCCCGAACTGCGTCTGCCCCCTCCAACCATTCCTGCACTGAAATGTTCCCTTGTAGCAAATCAGCCGTGGCTTCATGCATATAGGCCTCCACATCGCACCCATGGTTATCTCCCTCATAATAGAAGGCAGAGATAATGCGTCCCTCCTCGATGGTATCCGACACCTCTGCGTAAAAATCGCTGTCCAAAGAGATGTCATCTTTTAAGAAGCCAAAATAATCGCTGCCGTTAATCAGCAGTTTCTGTCCTTCCGGCGTGCTGAGATAATCCAAAATTTTTAACAGCATCTCTCTCTTGGCAGGATCCTCTGCCCCCTGTCTTGTCATACCAATAAAGCTTCTTGGTATTGCATACAGGTAGCCGGAATCCGGTTCATCGCCGGTATATATTGGCATCATTCCCATCTCGTGCATATTTTCCGGGGTCTCTTCGTTTAAGGTCTTATTGAATTCATAGCCCTGTTGACACTCAATGGTCATAAGAGCCGTGTGATAGTTGTATAGTTTGTTACTACGATATAGCGGCTTCACGTCCCAGTAATCCAAAGACATTACCCCATCATCAAACAGACGCATATAGTTCTTCACGGCGGATTCCATATGTCCCACCATGCTTTCCTGGCCCTTCTGATAGTCGCTGAGCCATTTAGCGTTGGTCATTCCCCGAATAGCATCCTCATAATTCATTGTGTTAAATATAATCTGAAACATATCACACCAACGCATGGTGGGTACAAAAGCTTGTACGGGCACCTCTCTGGTTATGGTTTCATCCTCCGAATCCCACTCTGTGCCCATGAGTCCCATGGCATCCACCTTATGAATCAGTTCCACAAACTCTGAATAATTGGTGGGTACAGATAGTCCCAGTTCTGAGAAGGCAGTCTTATCATATAC